>NZGX01000086.1 GCA_002691085.1 Rhodospirillaceae bacterium
TGCTCTTTGGAAATTTGAATCTATCTGAGTAGCTGCTTCATAATATTTCAATGCCTGATCATATTTTTTTTCCATAAACCAAGTGAAACCACACATGTCCAGAGCATTCTTATTATTAGGTTGTATCTTAAGAGCTTTTTCCAAGTAATTTCTAGCTATCTTAGGTTTAGAATATTTATATATATCAGCTAAATTAATTAAAGCTTCCAAAGAATCTGGCTTTAACTTGAGAGCTTTGTTATAGACTTTTTCCGCTTGCAAATATTTATTCTGTTTTGCTAAAGAGAGTCCAAGGTTTATTGTTAATGCAATAGAAAGTGGATCAATAGAAAGGCCTTTTCTAAACTCACTTTCAGCATTTTTATAGTTAGTCTCTTTTAGATAAAGCATACCATGATTAAAATGAGCTTGAGCATTTTGAATTCGATTAATGTCTAATTGGTTATTTTTTTTCATTTTTTAGTATCAAGTCTAAATGGGGAATCTTGTAATCTACCAGATCGATCGGATGTGGTTACAATTCTGATAACATATGATGATTCAATAGCGCCTGAATTTAATTTGACCGAACGAGGTGTTTGAGTATTTGGATCATTTCCAATAGGCCATCTTTTTGACCATCTACCATTTATTCCCAGGTATTCAAATGATCCTTCGTTTCCATTCCAGCGAGCAATTTCTAGTGTTTCGAAACCATGTTCTTTGTATATTAAAGTTGACCGACCCAACGTGGAATCATAAATTATATCAATGCCAAATGCCGTAGGGGCGCCTGTTGTTCCTTGAAGAGGGTAAAGAGTTAAACCTCTAATGCTACTTGAGCTCCCCTTAAATCGGTTATCCCCATCATTATAGTCAGGAAAAATTCCTGAAATAGGCGTTGTGATGATACTTTTTTGAATACTAACTTTTTCTAAATCAATTAGTCCTTTGCTAAATTTATGACGCATATTAAGCATAGTTGACATGGATTGCATTAGAATCACTGAAATTAAGCTTGCAATGACAAGAGTTACTATGACTTCAAGTAGGGTGAAACCTCTTGTCTTTTTAAATGATACTATCTTAGTCATCTTACAGTATCGCTAAAAGGATTTATTGTATTTTGAATACGGCTATGCCCTACTTTTCTTACTTGAAAGGAAAACCAAGGTTCATTATTTTTTAAAATTTCAATATTAACAATATAGAATGCTACTCTGTACCCTGCCAATCCAGCTCCAATTTGAGCTGTATTATTAGGAGGTACAATTAGTTCGCTCGACCAAACCATATTAAAACCAACCATTTCTATTTCTCCAGATGGGTTTTTCATTGGGTTAATTGGTTCTATTATTGCTAATGCCGAGTCTTTTGCGGCTGATTTTGCATTAGACTCAGCAATATTATGTATTTGGTTTATGCTCTGGCTCATCAAGGCCATGATAGGTAGTAACGTGGCTCCAAGAATGGCTATTGCAACCAAAGCTTCAATTAAAGTAAAACCTTTATTCATTTTTATCGATAAGTTAATCATTTCTGTATCTGGCAATATGGGGGATCTAGTTTCAATGGATAGCTATACTTTCCAACAGACAGTAAAATACTTCCACCAGAACAAAAACCAGATGATTTGTAAAAGATAGGTTTTTCAACACTAAGGCTCCATCCTTTAGGGAGTTCAACTGATACTTTTGAAAGTATTGCTGAATTATAGAGCCCCAATTCTTGGTTGTTTAAACTTTCTTTAGTATCGTTAAATAAAACAAAATCTTTATTTTGTGAAAGAGCTTTGTAGGAAAGAAGATTTATACTTCTATAAGCACTTTTTTTCTCATTGGAGAATTTAATTCTATCAAATACCAAAGATAAATTTGGCAATGCTAATGATGCAGCTAATCCAATTATGAAAAGAACTGTAAGCATTTCTAGTAATGTGAAGCCTTTTTTATCCACATTATTAATCTTTTGATAATGATCCTTTAAAGCCAATATCAGCATCTATTCCCTCACCACCAATTTTACCATCAGCACCATAACTAAATAAAATTACTCTGTTTTCCTTTCTTCCTTGATACTGGTATTTATTTTTCCAGGGATCTAGAGGTAATTCTTCAGATAAATATGGTCCTTGCCAGAATCTATTTAGTCTTGAGTCTGTGGGTGGGGATGTAAGCAGAGACAACCCTTCTTCTTTACTTGGATATCTTCCTATATCAAGCCTTAGTGTATCAAGAGCTCCCTTAATCATTCTTACTTGAGCTTCAGCTGCAGTAACTTTTGAACTGTCAACCCTCCCTAAGAGTTGGGGGCCTACAAGACTTGCGACTAATCCAATTATAACCAGTACAACTAACATTTCTAAGAGTGTAAAACCTCTATTGTTTTCTGATTCAGACTGGAAAAAATTAATAAGAGTATCTTGTATTTTCATAATCTGTACCTATAGGTTAATTTGATTAATACTTGTAATTGCTAACATAATGGCAGTGACGATACCACCAATCACCAGTCCAATTAAAATTATAGCTGCAGGCTCAAGTATTAAAAGAAACTTTTTCATTCTTTGCCGTCCTGAGTCCTCATAAAGATTTGATAAGGATTCAAGCATTTGTGATAATTCTCCTGACTCTTCACCAACTTTAACAAGGCTTAATGCTGTGTTTGAGAAGATATTTAGTTCATTCATAGCATTAGATAGACTATTTCCAGTCCTTACGAGTTTACTTATTTGACCAATATTCATTTTCATGGATTTTATTGATACTGAGCTTTCAGCAAATTTTAGAGCCTGGATTAAGTCTACTCCATGTTTTATCATTGTGCTCATCATAGATGACCATTTTGATAGCTCGCTCTCAATAATCCAACTTCCTAATATTGGAAGTTTAATAAGGATTTCATTAATTTTGTCTTTAATTTTACTATTTTTTGACATCCCAAAAATAGTAAAAAATAATATAAGAGTCATTAGAAAAACAGGAAGAGTATTTTCACTTAGAAACATTCCGGTGGAAAGGACTAGTTTTGATATGTAAGGTAATTGTTGGTCTTGATTATTTAACATAGCCGAAAATCTAGGCACCACAACGATGAAAATAAATACCACAGCGCTAATCCCCGCTAAAACCAAAATTGATGGATAAGTCAGAGCATTCTTAATTTCTTGTTTAATTTTATATTCGTATTCCATTTGCTTTGCTGCATCATTAAGAGAATTACCCAATTCTCCAATAGATTCTCCTGCAAGGCTTAGTTGGTATACATAGGCAGGATATTCAGGAATGGAATTCTTTAATGCCTCAGAAAATGTTTGCCCTTTTCTGAGGTCTCTTGCAACAAGAGTAAAGGCTTCTTGAAGCTTATTATGAGTGCTCTGTGTTTCGAGTGTTTCAACTGCTGTAATCAATGGAACACCGGACCTAATGAGGAGTGATAATTGTTTGAGAGACAAAATATAATCTTGTGTTTTGGGAATACTGCTAAGAGTCCAGTTTTTTTTATTTTGTTTCTCATCTTTTAATTGAATATCTAGTGGAGAAAGACCTCTGGATATTAGCATCCTAAGGGCACTTTTATCTGTATCTGAGTTAATTTGCCCTGATACAGTTCTTCCAGTTTCATCAATTGCTTCAAAGTTAAAAGATGGCATAATTATGTTTTCTCAAATGAAGTGAATCATCGTTATATTCATACACCAATTCACAGGGATTCATAAGTTAACTGAATGTCATGAAAGTCTAATTTTATCTTTAGGAAAGAAGTATTTGTGTCTTAAAACGAAAAAGGGAGAGTAAAAACCCTCCCTTTCCGTTAATCTGAATGATCAGATTATCTTTTTTATAGCTAGAGCTTAAGGGTTAGCTGCCCTGAAGCCTGATAGATCAACGAAGTGATTATCAACGCTATTAAACATTACATGCTGTGCATAACCGTCAAACGGACCAGACAGAGCTAACTGATACTGGCCTGCTGCAGTAATGCCTAGTGCAGTTTCAATAGTTGGCATGCTGATTTGTAATGTTGAGTTAGCAGCAATAGTACCTGCAGTGTAAGTACCATATGAGCTACCATCTGTGTCATCACGAACAACAATGCTTACCGCACCTGCAACCGATCCATTGTTTACAACGCGAATGAATGACTGGAATACTGTAGATCCATTTCCAGCTGAAGACTGGACTGTATTCATTTGTGTTGAGAACCCATCACGAGTAAGGCCACCTAATGTGCCTTGCGCGGTTGGAGCAGCACCTAGGTTTGATGNACCTGCTGAGAACACTACATCTACAGTTCCTGCTCCATAAGTTGCGATAGCAGTAGTTCCATCGAAATTAACTTCGATGTCATAAGAACCTAGAACAGTGTTTGAAGCTGTGTAGTCAAATGAAGCAACGGTACCATTGAAGTTTGACTTTCTAACACTTGCAGTAGCAGCAGCACCACCAACGGTACTTGAAGCAACGTCAATTGCAGTTGTCGCTGCATCAGCTAACACACCGTGTGTAACAGTCAATTCTAAACTACCTGATAACGCATCACCTGTTGTGATAGCAGTTGAAAGGTCAGTAGCAACAGCTCCTGTACCAGAGACAGTCACTACACCCATTGAGAATGCTGTGGCCCCAGCGGCTAGATCAGAGAATGCTGGAACTGCTGCATTACGGATAGTAGCTGCAGTTGAAGCAAATGATGTAACCTTAGTACTGTTTTGACTTGTCACTAAAGCTCTAGATGCCAATGTTTCAAATGTATTGTTGCTTTGACCGCGAACGATTGCATTAAGTGAAATCGATGCGCCAGCAGTTGCCAAACCATTAGCTTGGTTAAATGCAATACCTGATACGTTGATATGATCGATAGCTGTAGCCGAAGAAACTAAGCAATCTTCAATCAAAATACGCTCAGTTAAAACCTGAACCGTACAACCTGCTGTACCAGCAAGAAGTGAAATACCACCAGCTGTTGTTGCGTATGAAGCAGCAGCAACAGTACCTGTGAAGTCTGAGTTTGTTCCCTCAATTTCTACATCGAACTTAGTTGTATAAGCGTTTGAGAAATCAAGACTAACTCCAATAGGTCCAAGAGTAACTGCTTTTTGAGCAGTAGTAGTTCCGCCAAAAACTTGAGCGGATAGTTTTGCAGCTGTTAGAGTAGTAGCTGGGACAGCGGCAGCCGCTGTTTCAGTAACTAATGATCCAGCGTGAGCTGCACCACCCGATAGGGCTGTTGTTGCCAACAATGCACTACCGTAATTTAATACTTGTTTTTTCATAACAATAGGATCCCCTTTTGGTTTCCAGATATCTAGATTTAATTTAAATTCAGACGCATTTATAACAAACGCGCCTACGCCCGTCAGCGCAAGCCAATAACAACTTTTTAGGGCTAAAAAGTCAAGCAGTTTGTTAATATTTATATAAAAGTTTCTTTAACTGTTGTTGCGGAAATACAACATTTTGGCTTCGATTACCATTTTTTTAGCGTTTTATTTTGATCCTATAATGAAAATCCATCATTTAGGTCCAATTTAGTTACCATTTTACTTATTTCACTCATTAAATCTCTCCATTTGTAACCCGCTGTTAGCCTAAAAATCATAGCATTTTTGTACCAAGGACTCCTATTTCCACTGGAAAACCAGTACCACATAAGGGATCTACCTCTAGGTGTAAGAATCCAAACAGGTAGCCCTGCAGCCCCTGCTAAATGTGCCGTTGTATTACTGCTTGTCACAAGTAGGTCTAAGGCCGATAGGAGATCTAATGTTTCGTCTAGACTTCCATTTAGGTTAATTTTTTCTAATGAGATAATTTTCCCTCGGATTCTTTTGGGTAAATCATTTAGGTCATCCGATTTGTCACCATATTGAAGATTTACAAACCTAATATTTGGCAAAAGGAGAAGAGGCATCCATTCTTCAATAGGTATAGATTTTTCTCTTCCAATGATGGGATTCTTGCTTGCCCATGAGATACCTATGAATTTTGTATTTTTTCCATAGTCATTTTCTAGTTTTGTTCTAAGACTTGCTTGTTTTTTTATATCATATTTCAGATATGCTTTTGGAGGAGGAAACTTGTTTAAGGATGGGCGCAAAAATTTGCCAAGGTCAGTTAGAGAAATAGCCCTATTAAAATTATTAGGTTGAATATTAAAATCTCTATTCTCTATTATTTTTAGGTTTTTAAGATTGGAAAAGGAATACTCAAAGACACCTTTTAATTTTCGGGAGCATAAAAGTGTTATTTCTTTAGTCTTAAAAGATAATTCCTCTAGCATCGAGCAGAAGATAATTTCATCCCCAAGACCTTGTTCGTTCCATAGGAGAACATTCTCATTGGATAGGTCTTCTCCTTTCCAATGGGGTAAATCAAAATTATGTTTAATATAAAAAGGGGCTTCTGATTTAGATCTGTAGCCATGATTTGTCCAACCTTCCTGAAATTTACCCATATAAAGTTGCAGGATTCCAAGATTTGTCTGATTTGTATAATTTTTTGGGTCTATTTTAAGGCATTTTTTATAGCTTAAGAGCGCTTGGTCAAGGTCACCGTTGTTTTTTTGGAAATTTCCTAAGTTTGAATACGCTTGTGCCCAGTCAGGTTTAATTTTAATTGCTTTTTGAATGTATTTAATGGCTTCCTCATTTTGATTAAGCTCATCCTTAACAGTTGCTAAAGCAAAACAGCAGTCTGCGTTTTCTGGATCAAGTTTTAGCGCGTCTTTAAGGGCTTTTTCGGCATCCTCCAGGTTACCTGTTACATGCAGGCACTTTCCTTTGTTGTAATGTGCCTTAGGGTTATCAGGAGCAATCTTTATTAGCTTTATAAATATACTCAGAGCTTCTCCTGTTTTTTCTTGTTCTTGAAGTATCACACCAAGGTTGAGAAGCGCATCTTGCGATTGTGGGTCGTAGGTGAGGGCAGTTTTGTAGCAGTTTACCGATTCTTCCAGTTGTTTATCACCATAGAGAACATTTCCTTTATTAAAGTGAGCTGAGGCTAGATTAGGTGATGCAGCAATGGCCTGATCAAATAAGTCTATTGCTTGATCATTGTTTCCACCCTGATGGGCTAAGACACCTAAGAGGTTAAGTGCGTCATATTGTCGAGGGGACAAGGTGAGAACTTTTTTATATAGATTTTCAGCCTCCTTAAGTCGGTTTGCTTGATGCATTTTAACCGCTTGATCTAAAAGGGAAATTATTTTTTCCTGCGTTGCCATTAGGATTCTATTCTCGGGTCAAGAGGCTTCTTGAGCCAGACAGATAGCTCTTTAGTTACATTATCTATAACTGTTGGCCACCAAGGTGTTCCGGTATCAGGGAGAGATGTCTCCCTAAAAAGACGGACAGAAGGATACCAAGGACTGTGTGTCCCTTTTGTAAACCAGTACCATATTAACCCTTTTGACCGGGGTATTATCGAAAATGCTGGAATACCCATTGATCCTGCAAAATGAATATTACTGTTAGAAATTGATATGACTAAATCCATTGCTGCTATTTGGGCAAAGGCTGTTTCAAGTTCTTCAAGAGGCTTTATGCTGTTGTCAAAATATATGTCTGATCCGAATTTATTATTGAAACTATTTATTTCCTTCTGGCATTCCCCATATTGTAAATTTACACAAAAAATATCTTTTCTGTTAATGATACTATCCCACTCTTTTAGAGGGATGGTTTTATTAATCCCAAAAGTCATACTGGTACTTTTCCATGAAATGCCTACAATTCTTCTTCCCTGAGCAAGTTCTTTGTACTTTTTTCTTAAAATATTTGTTTTTTTTATATCTGGTTTTAATAATGTTCTGCCGTAATTAATTTGCTCATGTTGTTTAAAGAAAAATTTTAAGACACTCAATAAGGGGTATTGATAATCAATTTCATCCTTTTTGTTTCTAATTAATTCTTCATGTTCTTCCCATGAATAAAAATTTATCTGAGGATAAGTCTTAGACAAAATAGGAACTAGTTTTGATGTACACTCAATTGAAAATTTGAGTCCTTTTTTTATTAGCTTTGGGATTATACTAGAACTTATGAGTTCTTCCCCAAGTCCTTGCTCTGTCCAGAAAAGAATATTCTTATCTTTAAGTTCAGTAAGATCTTGACCCTCCCAGTAGGGGGGTGGGGGTGGTGGACGGCGTCCTTTAGATATTTTACTATGTAGAAATCTTTTTTCATAATCTTTCCATCCTCTTTCAAGGTCACCTCGAGCAAGCCAAAATGTGCTCATGTCGTAAAGATATTTTGAATTTTTTGGTTCAAGTTCTATTGCTTTTTCAACGAGTTTTAATCCTGTTTTTTCTAAGCCCTCCTCAAACAAGATTGCTCCAATATTGCTGTATACAGCGCCAAGCTTAGGGTTTAATTCTCCTGCTTTTTCAAATGAGTAAATAGCCCTTTTATTATCACCTAGCTCTTTCTCGACTGCCCCTAAATTTATCCATATTTCAGCATTATTACTATTTATGGAAAGAGCTTTTAGGTATAGGTCTTTTGCTTTATCAAATTTATTTTGCGCTTGTAATACACAACCTTTATTAAAAAGAGCATCAACTGAATGTTTATCTATTTTTAATGCTTTGTTATATGCTTTTATGGCCCCGTCATGTTGATCTAAATGCTTTAATGCAGCTCCTTGGTTGATATACATAGAAATTCTTGGGGGGCCTATTTTTATCGCTTTGCCAATATATTCAGCTGCTTTTTCATATTGATTTAGTTGAAGTGCCATTGTGCCAAGTCTAAAAATTGACTCACTATTCTTTGGGTCTTGGCTAAGTATTGCCCTATATATATCCTTTGCTACTTGAAGGTTACCCTTTTGATGAGATTCAATAGCTGCCTTTAAATAGGCATCTTTATTTGAATTGTTTACTGGGTTTCCACGCATAAGATTTTACTTTGATAGATTTAGGTAATGTGATCGCTACCAGCATATATCATTTTATCATGTTCTTCGAACCAAAGATCTGAGTAACTGCAATTTTTGTAATCACTAAAATATGGCCCCCCTTTAGTAAAGTGAAGCAATGAAAGTTCTTCTTTTGGCAAGGTGTTGTCATAATCCACAAGATGATTCCATCTTGGCGGAAGTTCACCGATGAGACTATCATTCTCAAGCCATTTAAATTGATGTAGTTCTAGACCGGAAGCACTATTTACATACTCCTTAGTCAGGGCTTTACACTTGGAGTTATTGAATAAAATAACACTCGACCAATTTTTCTTTTGATATTTACTCTGAGGCTGATCAAGAAATTTACTGTCTTCAGTTGGGGTGTGATCGTGCTTTACAACTTGCACAGCATAGTTTTCATTTCTAAGAGACCAGAGGTTTGAAATATCATCTATCATGAGCATGTCACAGTCACAAAATATGGACCAGCCAGAATAATCTGATAAGTAAGGAACCAGGAATCTAGAAAATGAAAAGTCCGTTGACTGAAGAGGGTGTTTTTCTCTGGAAAAAATTTCAGATAATTGAGATAGCATTAACGGTGCGACCTCAACAGGCTTGGTAGCTCTTCTGTGAATGCTGTTTGAGAGTACATGAAAAGCCACCGTCTCCCTGCTATCATATCCTATAAATACTTTTATCATTAGTGCTTTCTTTCATCTTCGTATTACTTTGTGGTTAAGAATTATTATATTATTTTCTTTAACCAGTTTATACTTTTTTCAATAGCTGAGTTCCAGTCTCCAGGGTTATTTTGTCTAAATAAAGTCATTGATGGGTACCATATGGATTCTTCAGTATTTTTAAACCAATACCAGAAGCTTCCTCTTGAATAAGGAATAATTGTTCCAACTGCTTTCCCAAGTGCTCCACAAAGATGTGCGGTAGTATTGCTGACTGTTACAATTGCATCTAATGAGCAAATTTGAGCTGCAATCTCATCGATATCATTGAAGCTGTCTAATGTATCATCAAGATAAATTCCATTATGAGCAAAATTATTTAATATCTTAAGGTCTTTTTTTGGAGGATTATATTGAATAGAAACAAAGAATATTTCGTTATTTGATAAAAGTCGTTTCCATGAGTCTAAAGAGGGTGTCTTAAGCTGGCTGAAGTTTCCTCCACTGAACCATGAGATGCCTATAATTTTTCTTCCATTTGCTAGTTTAAGATATTTCTGCCTGTAAAATTTTGTTTTAAGTTTGTCGGGCGTTAGAAGAGGTTTTTGTGGTTTCTCAAATTTTCTATCAAGGTCAAAAAACTTTGCTCCTGACCATATTGGGCATACAAGATCAGCGCTCTTAATTTGTTGTGAAGGTATTTCATTTCTTGGTAATATTTGTATTTTTGGGAAGGACCTTTGAAGTATTTTTTCGAGACGTGGGTCGCATTCTATGAGGCAGTTATCTACTCTCTTTAAAAAATATTTTACTAGATTTAAAGAAAGAATTTCGTCACCAACGCCCTGTTCTAGCCAAACCAGAAGTGTTTTATCTCTTTCATTTTCTCCTTTCCAAAGTTTTTGAGAGAAAGGTCTTGCAATCATATTTTTTGATGATGGATTTAATCTCCATTCATAGTCATTGAATCCATCATTAAATTTTTTTTCTTTTAATAATATTATTGCACGAGACTGATGGCATATTGCACTTTGAGGATTTTTTAGGATGTAATTATTAAGAACATCCAGTGCCTTCTCTGTTTCAAAGATATCTGAGTAAGTTTCTGCTAATGAAGCTATGGTATCTTCAAGATGAGCATTAATTTGTAAAGCATCTAAAAACATATCTATGGCTTCTTTATATTTAAATCTTTGTTGGTAACACTCAGCTAAATTGTGATATGCAGTTATAAAGCGTGAGTTTAGTTTTATGGAGTTCTTAAAACTTACTTCTGCACTGTCGAAATCATTATTAAGCATTTGGCTTAGGCCTAGGTCGCACCATGCTGATTCTGAAGTGGGTGAAATTTCTATTGACTCTTTCAGTTTTTTTTCAGCAATCTTGCTTTGATCTAAAAAAATATACATCCTTCCCAGGTTGTGAAGAGTTTTAGAATCATCAGGTTTTAAACTTATTACTTTTTCATAATATGCAGCTGCATTTTGATAGTCACTAACTGATTCAAATGCTAATCCCATTCCCATTATTGCATCTAGATCATTTTGATTTTTTGATAAGGTTTCCTGATATGCTTCAATGCTCTCTTTGAATTCTCTACTTTTAATTATATTTGAAGCATTGTTCTTATGGGCGCTGACTAGATGGCTGTTTGACATTTTAGTTTATTATCTCATTTATCTTATTTTGGATTAATTTGATAGGTTTTGACCAATCATAGTCATTGTCACATTCAAATATTTCAATCGAATTATACCATGGAGATTGCTTTAGTCCATTGAACCAATACCAATGTCTACCAGTACCTTTAGGAACTAGAAGTGCTGTGGGAATTCCTAATGCGCCTGCAAGGTGGGCAGTAGTATTGCTAATTGTTACAACAAGATCCATAGCTGCGATTTGGGATGCTGAATGATCTAAGTTGATAAGTGGATCAATTGTTTTGTCGTGGAAAAAGTTTTTTCCAAATATTTCCTTCATTTCCTTTATGTGATTTTCGAGTGGATTGTATTGCAGTGAGATGAGGCTGGGTCTTTTATCTTCTAGCAATATCGAAAAATATTTTGGTTTAATACTTTTTAATTTTCCAATATTAGGGGTTTGACTGTTCCAAGAAATACCAATAAGGAATTTCGAGTTAGTTAATATTTGGTATTTCTTTCTAAGTTTTTCTTTAAGAACATTATTTGATTTCAGGGGTGGCTTTGGCTTATTTAAGAAATTTTTTATATCAGGGCGAAGATGAAGCCCTAGGTCGCTTAGTGACATTTGATAGTCTATTGAATTATCAAGTGCTTGAGACGGGAGAGGCTCTTTCCTTTCAATAACGTTAATTTTTCTAAAACTTCTTTTGTATAAAGGCACCATTCTTTTTGAGCAAAGAAGAGTTATAGATTTAGCTTTTATCATCAGATCATCTATCATTGTTGAAATAAGGATTTCTTCGCCTATACCTTGCTCTGTCCAAACAAGAATATTTTTATTATTTACTTCTTGTTGATTCCAAGTCTCAAATGGGAAATTATTATAATTTATATTTGCAGTTTCTAGGTTAAGTCTACTTTTTAGAAGAGGCCAGCCTTTTTTTAATTTTTTATTTTTAAGATAATGCATGCCTAGGGAAGTCTTTGCCTTCAATGCCTCATTATCTCGATGAATAAGTTCATAATATATCTTCTCTGCTTTTTCAAAATCTCCTGTTTCTGAAAGACAAGATGCAATGGATAAGTATATAGATGCCTTATTATCTGGCGGTGATTTTATTTGTTTAAGAATATCCAATGCCTCAAGTGTTTTTCCTTCTCTCCTTTTGCTTAATGCTAAATTATTTAAGATAATAAACTTCTCTTTTTCAATATTATTTGCTTCAGCAAGGACTCTGGATGCCTTGTGATACTTTCTTAGATTAGTTAAAGTATTTGCTTTATCTATAAGAAGATCAGTATTATCTTTATGAAGTCTTAGGGCTTGATTTAAAATTTTCAACGCTTGTGAAAACTCAGACTGAAGAACCTTGGAGCTGGCAAGAGTTCTAAATAAGCTGATGTCTTTTTTACCATGATTTATCGAGAGTGAAGCTAATATACCTGCAGGAATTATTTGATTTTTTTTAAGAAAAATTTCAGAGAGATCTTTTGCTATTTCTTCAGGTTCATCTAATGAGTTTACTGTGTTTAAGTGTTGTATTAGATCGTTCGTAAGTTTACCTAATGGCAAAGACCATTCATTGTGATATTTTTGCCTGTAGAGGCTAGTATTGGGGTACCAAGGAGAGTTGTTTATATCTGTAAACCAATACCAAAAAAGACCCTCTCCTAGAGTATGTGGAAGTAGGCAGAAAGTTTTTATTCCTATTACTCCAGCAGTATGAGCTGTTGTATTTGATGTAGTAATCACAAAGTCCATTGCAGCAACTTGTGCTATGTGATCATCAAGGTTATTTATTGGGTCTATATTTTTGTCGTTAATAAATTTTATATCATTATTTTTTATTTCTCTCATCTCTTTTTCATTAATGCCATATTGAAGGTTTATAAATGTGAGATTCGGAATTTTTAAAATTGGGATAAGTTCGTTAATGCTAATATTCTTGTTATCAGAGTATACGGACTCTAAACTCTTCCAGGAGATACCAACAAGCTTTGTATCAGGGGCTCTTGATTGATATTTTTTCCTAAGCATATTTGTAATTTCAGAGTTAGGTAAAATCTTGCCTTGACATGACTCTATATCACTCAATTCTCTTATCAAATATCTACCAAGACTCATTGTAGGGCTTTGATAATCTATATTTTGATTTTCCGAGGAAAAGTTTTCACCATCAATAACTTCTGCATTTGGGAAAGACCTTTGAAGGATTGTGATGAACCTTTTAGAGGTGATTATTAAGCAATTTTTGGATAAATTTATAATTTTATCAATCATTGAGGAGCATAGAAAAATTTCTCCAGGCCCTTGTTCTGTCCAGACCAGTATGGATTTATCCCTCAAGCTCTCTCCTTGCCATACAGTGAAAGGATAGGTGGGTTTTTGATTTGGATTTTCTTCTGCAATCAATCTAACTTCATAATCTTTCCAAGCATCATCAAATTTATTTAATATAAAACAGCATTGAGCATAATGCATTCTTAGACGTGTGTTACCTGGTATTTTCATCAAGCCTTTTTTTGCCAATAAATAACATTCATTTATTTTATTTTCTCTTTTCAGAATTCGGCATCCATTGTCATAAAGTGACTCTGAAAATGGATGTAATTTTATTGCTTCGTTTATTGTATTTATAGCAGCAGAATAATTCTGATCATTAAAAAAACTTATGGCTAAACTATTCCAAACTAACTCATTTTTATTATCAAGCCGTATTGATTGTGAGTATGCTAGACTGCCAGATTTATTATCCCCAATATCGCACAATATCCTCCCAAGGTTTGATAAGGCCTTAGGGAAATCCTTTCTTTGCTTAATGGCATTTTTTATTCTATCAATGCCTTCAGGTATTTTTTTAAGTTGTATATTCAATACACCACTTAAGTGAAGCGCGTCAGGGTCATCAGGGTGTTTAGAAAGATAATTGTTGTATAGTGCTTCTGCCTCACTTAGCAATCCTTGTTGGTGAGATTTAATAGCTTGGTCAAGCAAAGTCTTTTTATTATTACTTATATTTTCCAATCTTTTATCCAATTACTAAGGTCTTGTTTTATTCTGTATTTTGGCTCTGTCCACTCACCACTATATTTTTGATTGTAGATTTTAACAGAATTATACCATAGGCATTTTTCACGATTATGAAACCAATACCACGGGCGACCTGTTCCTTTTGCAACGATAGCCCAAGTGGGTATCCCTAAGGCACCAGCAAAATGTACTGTCGTGTTAGACACAGAAATTACTAAATCCATTGCGCTAACTTGATTGATAAAGTCTTGAAGATTTTTTTCAGGGAGAATTTCATTATCGCTTAATAAATGTATACCTGTTTTTTCGTTAAAATATTTTTTTTCTATATTGGTGTTACCATATTGGAGAGACACGAATTTAGCCGGGGATATGTTTAGGATACTTTCCCAATTGATCAAAGGCATACTCTTTTGATTTTGTGCAGTAGTGTTAGATGAACGCCATGATATACCAATTATGGGAATCCTTCTACCTTTCCTGTATTTTTTCTTAAGTCTCTCAGTCTCTTTTGCATTTGATTTTAAAAATATGCCATCATTTTTAAAGCTTTCTTCGTTTGGTCTATAAATTGATGCAACTTCAGTAAGTGATGCTTGATATTCAATATCTTTAAGATATCTTGAAGCTATTCCATCATTTCCTATAGGAATAACTTCGTTATCAGGGAAGGCTTCTTTGAAAACTGGTTGGATTCTTTTTGAACATGCAATTTTAACACCTTTAAGATCTTTAGTTAGGTCGTTAATAATAGTTCCAAAAATAATTTCATCCCCAAGTCCTTGCTCAGTCCATACAAGTAGTTTTTTTGTTAAACTCTCACCTTCCCAAAATGGTTTATCTATTTTTTGGTGTAAGGTTTTAATCCCAGGCCATAAATATCTAAGTTTATATTTTTTCCATCCTTTATCAAAATAGCAACATGATAATAGAGCAAGCGCCTGACGAAGTGAGGCGTTATATTCTTCCTT
This sequence comes from Rhodospirillaceae bacterium, assembly GCA_002691085.1. GTDB lineage: Bacteria > Pseudomonadota > Alphaproteobacteria > Rhodospirillales > Rhodospirillaceae. The sequence continues at coordinate 15,214 of NZGX01000086.1, forward strand.
ATTATTCGATAAGATTTTTTCATATATTGATAATGCGGTATCTATCTTTCCCATGTGTTCATGAACTATAGCAAGATTAATCCAGGATGGTGAGTGGGTTTGTTTATTTCTTATAGACTTCTCAAAGGTTAATTTGGCATCTTCTAGCTTTCCTGAGAGTGTTTGTGCTAATCCTAGCTCGCATAATAAATCTGAGTTTTTTTCATCAGATTCTGTTACTTGCTTAAATACTTTTGTGGCTTCGTTATAGTAACCACCCCTAGAAAAGCTTATTCCAAGCTCTATCCAAGGCTTGAGGTTTTCCGATGATTTATTACAAACAAGCTTGTAATAATAAATTGCATTTTCATAGTCTTTATTTTCACGAAATACTTTTGCTAAATTAAATTGAACTTGAGTAGACTGTGGGTTTAGCTTTAATGCTTTTTTAAATAAAGAAATAGATTTTTTAATTTTTTCCTGTTTATGTTTTACTAACGCAAGAAGGTGGACCGCATCGAAGTCATCTTTATTTTCTTTCAATAACTTATTGCACTCTAATTCTGCTTCTGTATTTTTTCCTGCATTAAAATAATCAATCGCAGTAAAAATTTTTTTCTGTGATTCTATCATTCTAAATCACTGTTCCTTTTTTTAGCACTTTGTTCCATAACTGAGAGGTCTTTATTTAGTAGTGTGCATATCTCATCAATAACATTTTGCCAGCCCTCATTATAATTGTGTCTAAAAAGTCTCATGCTTTTATACCATGGAGATGTTTTTCCAGATAGAAACCAATACCATAGACGACCAGGCCCGGTAGGTAATATATTCCAAATAGGGACTCCAAGTGCTCCAGCCATATGAGCAGTAGTATTTGAAATTGTAATTACAAGATCCATTGCAGCCACCTGCGCTGCAAAGTCATCTAAATCACCAGAAGGATTTATATTTTTATCTGTAATAATTTTAAGATTTGTTTCTGCTTCGAAGCTTTTTAACTCATCTTTCGTATCTCCATATTGAAGATTGATAAATTGAAACTTTTTATTTTCTATAATTTTTTTCCAAATGATTAGATTTGTGGATTTAAAGTGCGCATGCGTTGTATTAGAGCTTGACCAAGAAATTCCAATTAGAGGACGGCCATTGCTTAATTTTATATATTTTTTTCTTAATTTAACTGTCTTTTTTAAGTCAGCTTTAAGGTATTTACTTGAATTAATATCTTCTGGGGACTTATAGAAGTAACAGTTAATATCTAAACAAGAGGCGTGAAAGTCAAAAGACTTGTCTTTTATTTTTTGGCTTGGATGATCTTGCATGCCGATGATGCTTGCTTTTGGGAAGGACCTTTGAAATAGTTCCTTAAGTCTTGGTGAGGTTTCCACAATACATTTTTCAGAAATTTCTGAAACTTTTTTAATGCATCTAGCGTGGATGATCTCATCACCAAGCCCTTGTTCTCCCCAAAGAATAATTTTTTTATTATTTAGTTTTTCTCCATTCCATTCTTTACATTCCCAATCTTTTGAAGGGTTTGGATTTTTTTTCTTAAATCTCAGTTTATGATCTCTCCATGAATCTCCTATTTCTCCAAGTGTGAGTTTTGCTAAAGATCTATTAAATTTAAATCCCAAATTTTTTGGCTTTAGCTTAATGGCTTGATCAAAATATTTAATCGATTCATTTACCTTATCTATATACAGATAAAGGTTACCAAGATTGTTATGAGCATCTGCATAATCTGGATTTTCTTGTATTGCCTTATGATAGAATTTCAAGGCTAACTCCAAGTCCCCTCTTTGTTGTCTTATTCTTCCAAGATTTGTAAGTGCAACCACTGAGTTCGGGTCAAGTTTATATAATTTAAGAGCCCATTTTTCAGCTTCTTTCCATTGACCAATTTCATAAAGAAAGTTTGCATATTTATTCAGATAAGAATGGTTATTTTTATCTCTTTTTAGAAGTTTTAAATATTCTTCTTTTGCTTCTGTTCTATTTTTTAATTTATGGTATGAGGTTGCCAAAAATAATAATATTTCATTATTTTTAGGCCATTTCTTATTTCCCAATATTGAAAAATTTAATGAGTCTTGAAAAAGTTCAAGATTAATAAGGGCCTCAATCAATAATTTATAAGCATCTTCATTTGGTCCAAGCTTGTTAATTTTATCCTTTATCAATTGAATCGCGATTTTATCTTTATTGTTGTTTATTAAAGCTATCGCATAATTATTTATAATCTTAAAGTTATTGGGCTGAATTTTAATTAGTCTAACAAAGCAAGTTTCTGCACTTGTATAATTAGATACTTCTAAATATGCTTTACCAATATTAAATAATATTTTTGGATTATTAGGCTCTAGGTCAAGCGCTTTTCTAAGTTTTTCAATCCCATCTCCACTCTCTCCTTTCTTCAAGAGTGCAACTCCAAGAGCATCTAAAATTTCTATATCTTTTGGCGATAATCTCAGTCCTTGATTAAGAAAAAAAATCGCTTCATCATTTTTATTCTGTTTAACTAGATTTGTCCCAATTAGGTAATATAATTTGGTGTTTCTTGGAAATATACTTATTGCTTTGCGATATAGGTCTTCTGATTTCTCTAAATTTCCTTTTTTGTGTTCACTAACAGCTTCTTCAATTATATCTAATCTTGAGCGCAAAACTTTTCTCGCTTTGAATATTTGTATGATTTAGAAATTTTTATTTTAAAAATGATTAATTATTATATGTTATCAATTCCAGTTTGTCCTGCTACTCTCATTACTTCCTCAATGGATGTATGTCCCATGCTTGCTTTAATTAAACCATCTTCAAGGAGTGTTCTAAAGTTTTCTTTTTCAGCTAGGTTATGGAGTTCGTGAACTGGCTTATTTTGCATTATAAGGTCTGCCAGTCCATCTGAGACAGATGCCATCTCATAAATTCCCATTCTTCCTTTGAAGCCTGTATTTTGACAGTTACCGCACCCAGCTGATGAAACCCACTCAGGGGAGGAAGTTATGAGGTTTGGAAACCTATCCCGGAGATAATCATATTTATAAATTACCTGCTTTGAGGGTGATGATTTGTGCGAACATTTTGAACAAATTCTTCTTGCTAATCTTTGTGCCATCACCCCTCTTACTGATGAGGCAACTAAGAATGGTTCTAAGCCCATATCAATTAATCGTGTAAATGCACTTAGTGAATCATTAGTATGAAGTGTTGAAAATACCATATGACCTGTCAAAGAGGCCTGAACAGCTATTTCTGCTGTTTCAATATCTCTTATCTCTCCAATCATGATTGTATCTGGATCCTGTCGGAGGATAGAACGTAATGCACGGGCAAAATTATAACCTATATCGGATTTAGTTTGTACCTGTGTCACCCCATAAATATTGTATTCTACTGGGTCCTCAACGGTTATAATTTTCTTTTTTCCATCAATTATATGTTCTAGAGTTACTTTAAGAGTTGTTGATTTCCCAGACCCTGTCGGTCCAGTCACTAAAACTATTCCATGCGGCTCTCTTGAAAGAGATGAGAAAAATGAGAAATGATCGTCAGCCATTCCAATTTTATTAAGTGAAAATTCCTTTTGTTCTTTTACTAAAAGTCTGAGAACAATTGACTCACCCCAAACTCCGGGAAGGGAAGATACTCTTATATCTAAATCTTTACCGCTTATTCTAGTTCCAATTCTTCCATCTTGTGGCAAGCGGCGTTCTGCTATATCTATTCCAGATATTAATTTTATTCTTGATGCAATTGCATCAAATCTATTTCTTGGAAGAGTTAGACGATTTTGTAAAACTCCATCAATTCTGTATCTTATATCGAAGTCACTTTCTCTTGGTTCAACATGGATATCAGACGCTCCCTCATTGAGTGCTTGTGCTAGGGTATTAGAAACCATTTCTACAACAGGTGCTTCTTCAGCCAGTTCACGAAGGAAAGCAACATCATCACTAATATTACCTTTATTAAGTGATATGTCTTGCCTAATTGTATCAAGTATAAAGTCTAGGTCTCTATTACTTGCAAGAAGCCATTTAATATTATCGTTTTCAAATTCCTGTGAAACAGACTCTCTTAGAGAACTATTGACTGGGTCTCTTGATATACAGTTAATAATTGAGTTTTTATCTTTCCAAAGAAGAGTATCATTTTCAAGCCACCAATTAGTGTCAATATTAGTGGATTCAAGGCAATTCAAATAAATTTCAGGACTTGAGGGAAGGTCTTCTTTATCTATAATTTCGAAACCAAGCTGAACAGATAAACAGGCTAAAACATCTTTTTCAGAAATAGCTCCTATTCGAACGAGTATTGCCCCTAACCTACCTCCAAATTGTTGTTGAAATGAAAGGGCTTTATCGAGATCTTCATCGCTTATTAATCCCTTTTCCTTAAGAATTTGTCCAATCAAATCTTTTTCTTCAAGTTTGGTTTTTATTTTTTTTTTCATAGTTTTATGGAATAAATTTGATCTCAGATAAATTCTCTATTGGTCCAGCTGTAATTAATCATTTGAGAAGGATTTTCATAAGTATAAGTATTTATTGATTTATTAAAGTCAATTTCTGCTATTGTATTTTCTTCTGGATCAAAATCTATTGCTGGCCTATCAATAAGCTTGGATGGCTCAGTAAGAAGATTATTTCTTAATGAGAGCGAGAGAAATTTTTTTGCAACTTTTTCCAGGTCTTCTAAAGCAGAGTAAGGATCATTTCCAAGCCCTGAGGGGCCATTAGGAAAATCTGCTAAGCGTGCTTTGTAATGATCCTGCTCTATTTTCTTTACATCTACAGGGTATTTAATAATTTGCATCTTTTTTCCTTACAGAAAAATTAATTTTATCACCAATCTTAGTATATTATTACCCGCAAATTATTGAATATGCTAATATTTCAAAGTAAAATTTTCATAGAATGACAAAGAATTAAGGTTAATGGTAATTTTGTTATTTATATTTAATTATACAGAAATCTATATTTGAATGAAAAACGTTTCACTGCTTACAATTACTGTAATAATATGCTTGCTGATTATGGAATTACTTCTGCGAGTAGCTGGTTATCAGCCTCTGCAACTGAAACCAAATAGGTTTTTTGTTGATAATTCAGAAACTACATGGTCAGTCCCTGATAAAGATATTGGATGGTTAAACAAACCAGGTTTATCTATATCAATTGAAGAAGGAAATGCTCCTATGACATTTTGGAGTCACGGAAGAAGAGCATCAAGGAAATATGATAAATTTGATAATTATTCTCTTAATATAATGTTATCTGGCGGGAGTAATGCTCAGTCATATGGCGTGGAGGACGAAAAAACTTTTGCTTTTTTACTCGGAAATAGTTTACCTGGTGTGAGGGTGGATAATTTTGGGACTGGAGGTTTTGGAACTGTACAGTCCTATATGCTTGCCAAAAGAACTCTAGAGCATTTTTATATTAATCAAAAACCAGATTTAATTATATTAAGTATTTCTGATTCTCACTTTAATAGAAATGTTTCGGATTTTTCTTGGATGAGAAATATTTCTGATAAAAATGGTTACTATGTATCGCCTCCACATTATAGATTAAGCTATGGAGAAGTAGAGTTTCATCCATTTAAGGTAATAAAGCCATGGGTTTTCGAAACCTCTTCATCAATGTTAACATTATTGCACTTTTTAGTTAACAAGCACGTTTCTTATAGTACTAGTTCTTATTCAAATGAAATCACATTTTTTGCTCTAAATAAGTTTAAAGAAATGGCATCAGAAAACCAAAGTGATTTCTTAGTTTTAATACTTGAAGATTATTCGGGTAAGTCAGAGTTTCTTTTGAAGTCCTCCGGAATTAATTATTTGAATTGCTCAGGTTTTGAGAAAACTAATCCTGAGTTATATCTCCTTGGTGGGGGAAGCCATCCTAATGATAAGTTTCATCAATACTATGCTGAGTGTTTAGAGACTTGGTTAAGGGATAATTATAGAATTACAAATTGAGGTTTGATTTGAGACAATTCAGAAATAGTTTATTTTTAGTTTTTACTTCATCAGTATTTTCTTTAATAATTATAGAACTTTTTTGTCGATTAGTTATAGATGATGGAATGCATTATCATTTGGAGATGTGGAAGTATGCAATAAATTTAAAGCAAATATCTAAGAATCCTGAAATTGGACATGAGCATTTGCCAAATAAAAAAATAAGGCTGATGGGAGTTGATGTTGAGACAAATAATTTTGGCCTTCGTGATGACTGGATTGATAAATATCCACAGGAAGATGTGATTAGAATTTTGATGCTGGGGGATTCTATAACTTTTGGGTGGGGTGTTGAATCCGATAAAACAATTGCAAAGAGGCTGGAGAATTCTCTTTCCTTAAACTTAAATAGAAAGGTTGAAGTTATAAATGCCGGTGTTGGTAATTACAATACATCTATGCAGGTAGAATGGTTTGAGACAGTTGGTTTACTTTTTAGTCCAGACATAGTTTTGCTTAATTTTTTTATAAATGATGCAGAAGCTACACCAGCATATAAAGAAATTTCATTCCTTGATAAATACTTATACAGTAAAGTTATTTTTTTAGCAGGAGTAGACTCAGCCAAGAGGAATTTTTTTGGAGAAAAAAATTGGGAGAATTACTATAGATCGCTTTACTCTGTTGACAGCTCAGGGTGGTTAGATTTGAAGAAATCATTTTTAAGCATGGTAGAAATATGTAAAATAAATGATTTACCTCTAATTGTCCTAGATTACCCTGAAATGCGTAGATTAAATCCTTACCCTTTTAAAGATATATCTAAAAAAATTGAACGCTTATCAGTTGCAAATAGCGTTGATTATATTTCCCTCTTACCCGCTATAGTCAGTGAGAGACCAGAAAGTTTATGGGTATCAGTGCCTGATCCCCACCCGAATGGGTATGCAAACAAATTGATATCCGATTTCTTAACAAATGAACTTTCTCAGAATCCCTCAATAAAATACAGACTTAGTAAATAATTTTTTACATTGGTATGTTTAAAAACCCAAGAAGAACTCCAAGGTAAGAAAAATAAATACCAAAGCAAAGTCCAGGGCCTAATGGAATCTCTTCATCTAGCTCTGGTTTTTTTGTTTTAATTAAATAATAGATACCTAATACTATTAATGAGCTAGAACCAGCCAAAGCCATAATATATGGTAATGCCCAAGGACCAACCCATAGTCCACCCACAGCGACCAAAATAATATCACCTTGCCCCATTGCTTCCCTTTGTTTTATTTTGGTAAAAATATACCTGATAAGCCAAAAAATGAGTCCGTTTAATAATGATCCTATCAATGCACTTTTCCAACTTAATCCCAATGGTGAGCCAAGGGCGATGGTAGTAAGTGCAGCTATACCAAGGGCAAGTAGTACTGTAGTAGAGAGAAACTTTGTTTTATAATCTACCCAGGAGAGATAAAGCAAACCAACAGTTAGCATTAGTGTACTTGCGTATTTAATTACTTCTGGATTCATGTCTAACTAAGTTTGCTTATTAGCTTTAATAAAAATCTGTTGCATAAAATTAATTGGTCTTTTTTTCAAAAAATAAAACAAAAATTAATGAGATACAAAAGAAAACCATTTGGAATGTATAAAATGTAAATCTATCATAAACGGGTTGAAATAATGCTGTGGCCATACAATTTGTTAAGTTTAAAAGAATTACCTTTGCTTGAAGAAAATAAGGATTAGCCGATCCATCCATTAATCTTAATTCAAATCTTCCCGGATCAGGAATTCTTATCATGTGTGT
>NZGX01000087.1 GCA_002691085.1 Rhodospirillaceae bacterium
ACTATATTGGCGAGTCTAAGGAAATTAACAAGAACTTCATGAATGGCTATAGAGAAATAAGAAAACCTAAAAAAGAGGAAGAAGAATTATACTCATTATTTTTCTGCATTAGGCATCTTCATATAATTTGTGGAGTCTCGAAATCTGTTAATATTATCGGACATAATATCACTGGCTTTAACCACAGCCTTGATAAATACAAAAAAATTGCTTATGAGGCTGGCACCAATGCTGGTTTGATTTAGACTCTTTACCAAGATGAACTATAAATTTCAAAAGCATCTTTTTGAGAAACTTCTCTTGGGTTGTTTACAAGTAACCTAGTCTGCTTCATAGCATCTTTGGACATTTGCAAACAGGCATCTTGAGGTATATCAACGTCACGTAATCTTGGTGGCAAACCAATTCTCTTTGATAAATCTTCTAAAAGATTAATAAATTCTGTTGTAATGGCTTGGCTTCCCCTATCACAATTTATAGTTGGGAATACAATTGGAGCAAGTAAAGAATAAGCATTGGAAGCTTCTGGAACAATAGAATTAAATCTAAGAACTTCCGGCAACATTAGTGCATTAGATAGACCATGAGAGATATGAAATGTACCTCCAATTGGATAAGCCAAAGCATGCACAGCTGCTACGGGAGAATTTGCGAATGCCATACCTGCAAACATAGAACCTAATAGCATATTACCCCGTGCTTCTAAGCCACCATTGTCCACCGCATCTTCTATTGAACCACCAATTAAATTCAAGGCTTCCTTAGCTAACATTCTTGATATTGGATTATTATTTGGACTCTTAGAAGCAAATGCCTCTATAGCATGAACCATTGCATCGACACCTGTAGCTGCAGTTGTATGACGGGGAAGACCCATAGTTAACTCTGGGTCAAGAACTGATATATCAGGAAGAATTTTGGAAGACGAGACACCCCTCTTCTCTCCATCATCTAGAGTAATGATAGAGACAGGAGTTACCTCAGATCCAGTACCAGCAGTTGTAGGAACTAGAACCAGAGGCAACCTTGGCCCCTTTGCCATAGCGACACCCCATGCATCATCAATATTTTCACCTGAGCCAACTAAAAGAGCTACTAATTTAGCTATATCCATTGGCGAACCACCACCAAAACCAATAATACCAGTAGCATTAAATTCTTGACCTAAATGAACGGCAGATAAAAGAGTATTCAATGATGGATCTGATTCAACAGCATCAAAAATTCTTATATCAGCTGATCTGTTTTTAAAAATATCAAGCATTGGGTCATACAAGCCTAATTTAGTTAGATCTTTATCAGTGATAAATAATATTCTTGACCCTAAAAGAGATAAAAGCTCATCNGNAGAATCTTTAATCTGNCCATTACCAAATCGAATGGATGGTGTTGTATTAAAAGTAAAAGAGTTAAGAGAGAAATTTAAGTGTTCCATAAACATATATTGATAGATAACAATATTAAAAACAACAAAATTTATTAATTTGTATTGACAACTTAGATTAAAATTGAACAATGCATACCCAGATGGTGCATTAATGTTAAAAGGGAACCCGGTTAAATGCCGGGGCTGTACCCGCAACTGTAAGCTAGGAATGGTTGGTAGNAGATCCACTGGAGACCTACTCCGGGAAGGTAAAGCCAACCATAGAGATCAGTAAGCCAGGAAACCTGCCATCGCGTCGTTCGTTCAGAGATCGGGAATAATCTCAGTGGACTGGAATATCTAAATTTCCTTTGCAACGACAAATTTTCCATTGGGGAACCAATGGTTCAAGGTGGTTAATATTTGCTTTGTATAAAGCTTGTAAAGGATTTTAAATGTACATTATATATTTATTCTGCTCCCTGATGATAATCATTTCATCATCAAATGCTAATCAAAAAGATGATTTAAATATTACTGAGATAGAAGTTACCGCTTCAAGGTTAAAACAAAACCCTCAAGAACTTGGATCAAGCTACTCTGTCATTACAAACGAAGAAATTCAGAATCTTGGAATTAACTTTGCATTAGATGCTATTTCACTAACACCAGGGGTGACAACCAATCAGAATGGACCTTTCGGTGGAGTTGCCTCTGTAAGAATTAGAGGTGCGGATAGTGAACAAACCTTAGTTCTTTATGATGGTATTCCAATCAACGACCCTTCGTCTCCAGGAGGTGGGTTTGATTTTTCTAGAATTGATGTAAGCGAAATTGAAAAAATTGAGATCCTAAGAGGGACACATTCAACGCTATGGGGATCAGATGCAATTGGAGGTGTGATTTCAATTACATCAAAACAAAATGAAAATAATATTTCTAGAAATTTTTATAGTGAGGTAGGATCATATAATACATTGAGAGCTGGAGCGTCAGTAGGTAGATCAAATATCAACAATCGTTTTAGACTAGGTTTCTCACAAATTACATCAGACGGTATTTCAAAAGCAGATAAAGAAAATGGCAATTTGGAAAGCGACCCCTATACATCATCTATGATTAGCGGTAACGGTACAATTAATTTGGCTAAAGATATAAAACTATCATCTTCAATAAGATGGAGCGATACTGATGCAAAGTTTGATAATTTTGGACCAGTAGATGGAGACTTAAGCACAAAAACATCAGAGCTAGTAGGTAACCTTTATCTTGAAGCTCCAATTAAGAAAAATATAATAAATTATTTATCTATCGGGTATTCAGATATTGATAGAAATAATTTTACAAACCTAGAGAAGACTTTTGAGTCATTAGGAAAGAGACTAAATTTAAGGTACCAAGGAGATTTTATAGTCAGTAATAGGGAGAAAATTGCGTTCGGCATTGAGCGCGAGGAAACTAAAGCAGATCAATCAAAAGCAGATATAAATAGCTTCTTTGCTTTACACGAGTTCAAACCTTTAAAAAACTTTACCATAACAAGTGGGGTGAGAATTGATGATCACAATACTACCGGATCAAAAGAAACATTAAGATTTGCAAGTGCTTATCAATTTAATGACTCAATTAAACTAACTGCTAGTTGGGCCGAAGGATTCAAGGTACCAACAATATTCCAATCAACATATATATGTAACTTTTGTGGACTAACTGCACCAAATACAAACCTTAAACCAGAAACATCTAAATCCTGGGACTTAGGTTTTTATTATAGTAACTTTATATATCCTGTAGAATTAGGATTAGTATATTTTAATCTGAAAACTAATAATGAAATAGGTTTTTCGTTTACTAAAGGGTATGACAATATTGAAGAAGTAAAATCACAAGGGATTGAGCTTTCTGGATTAATTAAAGTTAGTGAAAAAATAAATATCTCTGGTAACTATTCTTACATTGATGCGAAACAATTTGAACAGAATAGATCCATATCGAAACCTAGGATTAGAGTCCCAAAACATTCTGGGAATATAATAATTAATTACATACCAAAAGATAAAATAAATACTTCCTTAATTTTTATATATAATGGAAAAGAAACTGATAGCTTTAGTACAATTGGTAAGTGGTATAGGTTTGATATTTCTGGGAGTTATGAAATAAATGATCGAGTAGAGGTATATAGTAAAATAGAGAATTTACTTAATAAGAAATATCAACAAATAACAGGTTATGGAACTCCTGATTTATCTGGATCTCTTGGATTAAGACTTCGGATGTAATAGATGAAAGTATTATTTGCAAATCTATTTATATCTATTATTTCTTTTTTTAGCTTTCAAAATACTATTCTTGCAAAAGATCTTCCATATAAAAGAGTAGTCAGTATTGATTATTGTGCAGACCAATATGTCTTAAAGTTTATTGATAAACAAAATATTGCAGCGATCTCATATGATGCAGATAAAGACTTTTCCTATATGAGGGATCACGCAATGGATATTAAAAAGATTACGGCGAATACTGAAGAAATATTAAGCGCAAATCCTGATATTGTTATAAAAACATATGCAGGTTCCCGGAATTTAAAAAAAATATTAGACTCTCTTAACATAAAGCTATTAACTCTTCCTAATCCAGTAAATCTTAAAGAGATAAAAGAAGTTTTAAATATTATGAGAGAAATTTCTGTGCATGACAAAAAAGTTAATGATGTTTTAAAAAACATACAATCTTATACCGAAGGTTTTAAAAAAAATAATAAAAATATTTCTGCAATTTATTTAAGTCCCGCAGGCATGACTGCGGGAGCGGGAACGCTAATAGATAATCTTTTTAAAGTATCAGGTTTAATAAATTATCAAACTAAGACAGGCTGGACATCTTTTCCACTTGAGAAAATTATCAACAAAAAACCAAATGTTATAGTGTATAGCTCTTTTAAATCACTTGAAAATCATCCAGATGCATGGAATCCCCTCAGGCACCCTGTTATTAAAACACAGCTAAAATCTGTACCAACAATTAATTTGAAACCTTCAGTTACATCTTGTGGTGGATGGTTTTTTCTCGAAGCACTAAATATTTTGAAGATGATTGATAATGAATAATCAAAAAAAACAATATATATTCATCACATGTATTACAGTTTTTACTTTTTTTGGAATCTTTCTAGGATGTATTTTGGGTCCATCCGCAATATCCTTTAAGGAACTTTTCTATGTCTTAATTGGAAGTGGCGAGAGTAATCATGCTTTAATTATATACGAAGTAAGGCTTCCAAGAATCTTATGTGCTTATATTGTTGGATTCGCATTAGGGATCAGTGGAGCGGCGTTACAAGGCTTGCTTCGTAACCCACTCGCTGAACCTGGGGTCTTAGGAGTATCATCATCAGCAACCTTGACAGCAACATTTGTTCTGTATTACGGAATTTCTGCAAACAATGCATTTATCTTACCAGTAGCGTCAATATCTGGTGCAATGATTGCAACAGCCATAATAATTTTTGCAGCATTAAGAGTTCGCTCTACAGTAACCTTAATTTTAATCGGAGTAGGTATATCAAGCTTATCAGGTGCAATAATGTCTGTTCTTTTAAACTTTGCACCAAATCCATTTTTTTTCTTTGATTTAACAAATTGGATGCTTGGTTCCGTAGCCAATCGCTCAATTAATGACCTATTTCTGTCTTTCCCATTTATTTTAGCGGGAATTTTAATTTTAAATTCTATCAAGCAGCAATATTCACTTCTTAATTTAGGAGAAGAAACGGCCATCAGTATGGGACTGAATATAAATAAATTACGCATTCTAACTGTTATTGCTTGTGGGATTGCAACTGGTGGAGCCGTTTCTATAGCTGGCATAATTGGGTTTGTAGGTTTAATTACACCGCATATTGTTCGTCCATTTGTAAATTATGATGCTTCACGTTCAATCATTCCTTCAGGCGCAGTCGCTGGAACATTTTTGATTTATGCCGATGTACTTGCAAAAAATATTCCTTCAGAAATAGAGCTTAAACTAGGTGTCATTACAGCAATAATTGGAGCTCCTGTTTTCATATGGGTTTCATTAAGAAGGCATAAAATTTATGACTAACTTAAGTGCAAAAAATATTAGCTTTTATATAGATAAAAATAAAATTATTAACGATGTCAACCTAGATATAAACGCAGGTGAATTAGTCTGCCTCGTTGGCCCAAACGGAGCAGGTAAATCTTCTTTAATGAAATTGCTCTTAGGTTTAATTAAGCCATCATCTGGAATGATTATGCTCAACGGACAATCAATGAAACACTATCCAAGAAAAGAGAAAGCAATAGAAATTTCCTATTTACCACAAGTTAGAACGGTTGATTGGTCAGTATCAGTTTACGATGTCATCAAACTTGGAAGATACCCGCATAATCAGAATCTAAACTATCTCAATAAAACTGACAAAGATGCAATTGATAAGGCAATTAGTTTATGTGGCTTAGAAAATTTTATATATAGAAAAATAGATACTCTCTCTGGAGGTGAAATATCCCTGGTTCACTGCGCAAGAGCTTTTGCCAGCGAGGCTCCTTTCCTTTTTGCAGATGAAATAGTTGCCTCTTTGGATCCTTTTCATGAAATAAAAATAATGAATATCCTAAGAGATTATATAAAAACGAAAAACTCTGCACTTATAATTATGCACAATTTGAATCTTGCAACACATTTTGCTGATAGAATAATCTGGATGAAGGATGGATCAATATTAGCTGATGGAAATCCTAAGAATAATTTAAACCCAGAACTAGTTAAAGATACTTTCGGAGTCCAATGCACTGTTAATGAATTAGAGATAAGCGTAATTAAAGACTAGAAGTTAAAAAATTGACCTAAAACGAAAACCATAAATATATTGTCTCTTAAACTTTCTGAACTGTTCCTGTGTGATGTTTCCTGAAAATTGTGACGGATTAAATATTGTTCTTTTTCTATAACTTTTTTGCTCAGTTGCATTTGCCCAAAACATTCTTAGGATCAGCCCTTCTATTATTTTCTTCTCCATATACAATCTAACATTTGCCGTAGTTGGCTTATCATCAAATTCATTATAATCGCTTTCAATTTTGGGGCCATATTTTGTAATATCGAATCCATATAGTAAACCTATGGACTTAATATCATGCCTGCCTTCAAGCTTAAATTCATACTCGGGCTGATTNCCAAATCTCCTTTTAATACCAGTGAAAGGATCATTAACACTCGATTTCCTTACAAGTGACGAACCACTTAAGACAGCATCGACAGGCGTAAATCTTCCAAATCTTATACTGGTTTCTAACTTGAATCCGTAGTCTCTACCTGCTCCTAAATTTCCAGGTTGTGAGTCATCTAAACCTAAAGGGATTAGATCTTCTACATCATCAACAAACCTGTAAAAAACGTTGCCGCTAAAAACACCAGCACCCTTTGGAAAGCGATATTCACCTCCGAGCTCAAAGTCCCAAGATTTTTCAGGAACAAGCTCAGGATTACCAGCAAGAATTTCATTATCCTCACGATTAACTGTTGCAATAAAATCATTAAAATTTAGTTGACCAACATCACGTATAGAGGAAAAATAAATTTGTGACCCATTATTAAGGTTATAAAAAAAGTTTATACTTGGCTTAACAAAATTTAAAGTTCTAGAGGAGCTTACATCACTTCCAACCTGGTCCAACCATGAAAACTCTGCTGCAACTCCTGTTTCTATCTCAATGCTATTAAAAGGCTTCCAACTATAAGTAGAAAAGACCTCAACTCTATCTTCAATAATCTTCTGGTCACTATTAATTATTGGTATATCTATTTGCTCTCCGCTTATAAGGTTAAAAAACTGGATTTCTTTATTTAAAGTATTAATTGCTCCCTCGACACCAAACTCAAGCTCATGTTTTTTACTAAAGCGGAAATCAAATGTGGTACGAATAATNTTTTCTGTTTCATTTTTTTCTCTATTATCTCCACCTAATTGATTNAGACCATCAAGAGATAGGAAAAGGGATTCTGAATCATTTTGATCACTTGATATAGAGTAATTTGTGTTTTCTCGATCAGATATTAAATTAGAATAGACAAACAAAGTCGTTAATTTAGAAGATTTATTAAAATTATATGATATGTCTCCACTCACTTCCCACTTTGTATCCTCTCCATCAAGATTATCTAAAAAATTCCCTGATGATAAAAATCCATTTGTTGAGTTAGAAAATAATCCTGTTCTATACTGTTGGTTTATTGGTAAATAATCCATAAGGCCGTTTATGGATACATTCCCTCTAGCAGTTTCATATGATAAGGAACCTCTTCCAACAAACTGCATCTGTTTCTGTCGTTGCCCCTCTTCCTCCCTTGATAAGGTTCGTCCTTGGGGGGAAACAAAAATATCAACTATATCAACAGGAGAAACCCATGGCCTCATCATAAATGACCCAGAAAAAGAGACACCTCTCAGATCACCGCTATAAGATAAATTTGTCATTGGCCTTTTTTGTCCATTATTCCAGGCAAGTATCCCGGCCTCAAGAACCCCACTTCCTCGACCTGCTTCATCATTTAAGACAACATTAATAACTCTTGAACCAACATCGGTATCAAGCTCTCTAACATTTCCAGTAATCAGTTCAATTCTTTTTACAGATTTAGCAGGCAGGTTTGTCAAAAAAGAGGAGCTGGAGACTTGTTTCCCCGTTAAACGCTTCCCGTTTATTAAAACCTGGTCTGTATTTGACCTCAAACCACGCCTTTCTTCATCTTGGTTAAAACCAAAATTCTGCATTAAACCTTCAGTTCCAGGGATTCTTTTAAGCATATCCTCAGCACTGACTGGGTTATAGGGCTTAAAATATTCTGAATCGTATACAGTGATACTACCAGTATTATTCTCACCCGAAGAGGAGACTTCTTGGCCATATATATAATTTGAACAAAATATAAAAAAAGAAGCAATTACAAAAAAAAATAAAAAGTATTTAAATTTAAATATATTTATCTGCACTTAATTGCCTTATAAGAAATCTTGAAAATGTATTGCTATAAACGAATAAAGAATTAAAAAATATATACACCTTTACGATATAATAATCATCAAATTTATTGCGTGAAGATGTAATACTTTACTAAAAAGTAGACCTTAGTCGAAAGCCATAGAAATAGAGTCTTTTAAATTCCCTGAACTGAATTTCTGAAACTTGTCCAGAGAGCTGAGATGGAGAAAAAATTTTCCTCTCTCGAGATGTAGTTTGCTCTAAAGCATTTGCCCAATAAAGACTTAAATCTAGCCTATCAATGATTTTTTTTCTTAAATAAAGCCTTAAACCTGAACTAAAAGATTTATCATCAAATTCATTAAAGTCGCTCTCAATTTTTGGTCCTATTTTCGCAAAATCAAATCCATACCTAAGCCCTAAAAATTTAATATCATGGCTACCTTCAATTCTAAATTCATATTTTGGTTGGTTGCCAAATCTTCTTTTAATATCTGTAAATGGATCTGTAACGCTAGATTTTCTGATAAGTGCAGAACCACTTAGGAGTGCATCTAATTTAGTAAATTTTCCAAAACGAATACTTGCTTCAAGCTCCATACCATAATCGTAACCTGTTCCAAGATTGCCGGGTTGCGAGTCATCTATTCCAAGTGGGGTTAAGTCCTCAACATCATTAACAATTCTATAAAATGCTCTCCCGTTAAGGACACCAGAACCATCTTTGAGCCTATACTCAGTTCCTAATTCAAAATTCCAATCTTTTTCAGGAACAAGTTCAGGGTTTCCTGCAAGTATCTCATCATCTTCACGGTTAACGGTTGCTATGAAATCATCGAAATCCAATTGTCCAACACTACGTATTAGTGAAAAATAAACTTGTGAACTTTCATTTGGATCATAGAAAATATTAAACCTGGGCTTAAAGTACTTAAGTGTTCTAGATGAACTAACATCACTCCCAACTTGATCGAGTGAAGAAAATTCACCGGCAAGTTCAGTTTCAATCTCAATTTTTTTAAATGGTTTCCAGCTATGAGAAGTGAAAATCTCTATTCTATCTTCAGTAATTTTCTGATCGCTATTAATGATAGGAATATTAACTTGAATATCATTAACAAGATCATAAAATTCTATTCTCTTATCAAGAGTATTAATGGCTCCCTCAACACCAATCTCAAACTGGTTATTCTCATTAAAATTAAAATCTAAGGTTGCTCTTATTATCTTTTCTGTTTCACTCTTGTCTCTATTATCTCCACCGAGTTGTTCAAGGTTATTTAAAGGAACAAGCAATGAGTCAGTATTTGTAAAGCCTAAAGGTAAATTATAATTGGTGTTATTTCTGTTATTTTCTGCATTTGAGTAAACAAATAAGGTAACAAGCTTAGTTT
Organism: Rhodospirillaceae bacterium; assembly: GCA_002691085.1. GTDB lineage: Bacteria > Pseudomonadota > Alphaproteobacteria > Rhodospirillales > Rhodospirillaceae. Next base: position 9,768 of record NZGX01000087.1, read on the forward strand.
TTTTATTAAACCTGTATGTAATATCACCACTAATTTCCCATTTTGTATTATCACCATCAAGATTATCCAAAAAATTTTCTGATGAAATAATAAAATCATTTGTTGGGTCTGAAAAAAAATTCGATATATATTGTTTATTAACTGGTAAATGGTCTATGAGACCATTTATAGAGACATTACCAACGGCTGTATCGTAACTTAGAGAGCCTCTTGCTATATGAATGACTTGTTTAGAACGTTGCGTTTCAAATTCTCTTGATAACTCGTCCATTTGAGGGTTTGTAAACACATCTTTGATATCTACAGAACCTGACCAAGGTCTCAGTTGAAAAGATGTAGCGTAAGATATACCCTTTAAATCTCCACTATAAGAAATATTTGTTGCAAACTGTTTTGGACCCTTGTGTGAAGCAGAGATGCCCGCTTCAACAACTCCGCTACCTGTCGAAGCGTCTTCATTCAAAATTACGTTAATAACGCGAGACCCAACATTAGTATCAAGCTCTTTGACGTTACCAGTAATTAATTCAATCCTCTTTACAGATTTTGCAGGAAGATTTGCTAAAAATACTGAGCTACTAACTTGTTTCCCTGTTAAACGCTTTCCATTAATTAAAATTTGATCCGTGTTGGACCTTAAGCCTCTCTTATCATTCTGATTAAATCCATAAGTGTTTAGTAATCCTTCAGTCCCTGGTATTCTCCTAAGCATATCTTCTGCACTCATTGGCCTGTAAGGCTTAAAATATTCAGGGTCATAAACAATTATAGAACCAGCATCATTGGAATTATCTTGCCTAACTTCTTGAGCTAAAATATCAATTGAAAAAAATAGGACACAGAAAAATATAATTAAATTATTAAAAATTAAGACCTGATGTTCTTTTGAAAAAAATAAGTTCTGCACTTTGTTACCTTAGAAATAATAAAATTAACGACTCATTTGGTAAAAAAGTTACATCGTTAAAATTGGATTAAATATATACCATTACGATAAATTCACTTATTATTTATACGTAAATGTTCGTTAATTGGACTTTTTAAATAAAGGGTTTATCTAAATATTCTATACAAGCGATTTTTTAAAGATTGTTGAAAACGTATCCCATGCCACCCGTGCTTGAGAAGCATGAAAAACTGGAGTGTCTGAAACACACCAACCATGTCTTGCATCTTCATAAACCTTTATATTTGCATTTAGTCCTGCATCATTAAAAGTCTCACGAAGCGTATCCTTAACATGAGGTTCTTTTTCATCATCATCGCATGCAATAGCAATATGAAAATTAGATTTCATTTTGGGAATTAGATGATGCGGACTCTTTGGGCCATCAATCACCAAACCTCCTCCGTGAAAAGAACACCCAGCCCCAAAACGTTCGGGTAAAGCTGACACTGTCCTCATCATCATAAAACCACCCATACAATAACCATTCACACCCATTTTTTTTGAGGGATTAACATGTTTTTGTTCATCAAGATATTTTACAAAATTGATTGTATCATTTTCAATTCCCCCCTCTTCATATAGTGTTTTCATCATTTCAATCCCCTTAGACTTATGATCAGGGTTTTTGAAATCAAAATCTTTTTCTGGGGTTGGTAATCTTGATAAACGATAAAAAGGATTTGGTATAAGAACAGAATAGCCTTGAGATGCAAGCTTTTTTCCCATTTCCCTAAATGCTGGACGCAAGCCACCAATATCAGTCCATATGATAACCGCTGGATACTCACCCTTTACAGGATGGCTTAATGAAGCTTCACAGACGCCATCATTTGTTTCAATCTCAACATCTTTTTCTAAAACATCCATGTCCTTACTCGCTTCCTACTTTTTAGATAATAATTAACTTCAATGTTTAATGATTAGTTTATTTTCTTTTGTCAATTTCTTACTGATCAAATCCCTATAATTCTCTTAAAAACTATGAATCTTTATTGAAATCAACAAGTGTTCTTGCTATGTTCTTTTTATGAATATGACGATAATTAACCTCGGCCAAATAACGGCTGGTTTTCCAAGCCCTGCTGCAGACCACGAACACAACCGATTGGATCTGTTACAAAAGCTTGTCAAAAAACCGGCAAGTACATTTGTTTTTGAAGTACAAGGCGTTTCCATGATTCAAGCTGGTATTATGCCTGGTGCTTGGTTAGTTGTAGATCGCTCTATCACTCCCAGAAATGGTCACACAGTTGTTGCCGTGGTTAATTCTGAATTCACAGTCAAACGGTTTGGTTATCAAGATGGTCACCCTGCTCTTTTCTCTGCTAATAAAAAGTATGCTCCTATTCTCTTCAAGGAATTTGATGAGTTAGAAATTTGGGGTGTCGCAACGTATTGCATCAATCCGCTTGTATAATATGTTTGCTCTTGTTGACTGCAATAATTTCTACGCTTCCTGTGAACGATTGTTCCGTCCAGACCTTAGAAATAAACCAATTGCTGTTTTATCAAATAACGATGGGTGTGCTATTGCCCGTTCTGAAGAAGCTAAGGCACTTGGTATCCCCATGGGTGCTCCCGCATTTAAAATTCGCCACCTCAAAGCACATGGCCTCATTACAATGTCCTGTAACTTCCCACTGTATGCGGATCTATCAAACCGAGTAATGCAAACTCTTAAAGATGAGAGTCCTGATGTTTCTGTCTATTCCATTGATGAAGCATTTATTAATCTCAAAAAAATTAAAGACCCACTAAATTTTGCTCTAAGTATCAAAAAGATTGTTGAAAGAAATACAGGTATCTCTATTTCTATTGGGATTGGTCCTACCAAGACTCTCTCTAAAGCAGCCAATCGATATGCTAAAAAAAATAAAAATAAAACAAACCATGTCTATGTTGTTGATAAGAACTGTACACATCTTCTAAATACAATGGATACTCAAGATATCTGGGGAATTGCACAAGGGCTTGGGAAACGACTAGCACTATGCAATATTTTTACAGCAACTGATTTATCACTTATGGAACCTTACAAAGCACGAAAACTAGGTGGTGTTGGACTCGAGCGCATTGTTAGAGAACTAAAAGGTATTTCCTGTTTATCCTTTGATGAAACACCATCGGGAACAAAATCTATTATGGTATCGCGTACTTTTGGTCGATTACAAACTAACTTTGAGGGACTTTCCCAATCTATTTCAATGTTCGCTGCACGTGTTTCTGAAAAAGCACGTTCAAAAAGAAGAGAGGGACAATACGTCACAATCTTTTTACGTACCAATAAACACCGCAAACAAGACAGGCAGTACCATGCATCCCTCAGCACCTCTCTGAAACATCCGTCTGCAGATACCCGAGACATAGGCCATGCAGCTCTTCATTTGCTCAAAAAAATATACAAGCCTGGATTTAACTATAGTAAAGCAGGCGTTCTTCTCACTGCGCTAACACCAAAAGAAGGAAGGCAATTCAACCTTCTTTCCCAACCCAGAATAAAGTCAGATGAACTGATGAATGCTATCGATAAGATTAATTTTATAAATGGAAAGGAAACAATACGCTTTGCTGCCTCTGGGGTTCATCGAAAATGGAAAATGAATCAGAATAATTTGAGCCCAGCTTACACGACTCGATGGTCTGATCTGCCTAAAGTATTGATAAAATAAGTAAAAAATACGGTGACTATTTTTTATGAACCTAATATGGAAATTTATCGTAAAGAACTATATGAAAAAAATACCGTGGATACTTAAATATTATTTCTGTGCATACATTCTCATAATCACAGTCGTTATTTTAATGCAATAGAACCTAAAGGTTGAGGCAGTCTGCTTCAACTACTGGATTAGAAGAACCCTGAATTGATTTTATGAGACCAGCACGTCTGCATTCCCATTCATCAACAGGGTCAGTCTTATTCCAT
>NZGX01000088.1 GCA_002691085.1 Rhodospirillaceae bacterium
CACCGCCCAAGAAAGCCCCAAGAGCCAGAAAAGACACAATTGAGACCCCCGGAACTTCTGTCAAGTATTGCAAAACCATAACCAAAATTATATACATCATGATTTTTCTCATATTCCTCTATATGATTATCTAATCCTATACCTGATGTAACGGCAAATGCACCAATATAGTCATCTTTCTTTGTACTCAATGGGGCAATAAAATCCGATAGGGCATAGTTTGGTTTAGTTTTTGAACTTTTTTTCATTTGCTGTCTTAAGGTGTGAAGAGTTTCAATACGAGTCCCTCTATTCTTATCTGAAAAAACTTCTATATCATCGCCAACAGAGTTCGCAGGCCAAAAACCTACTACTCCGTTGCAGGTGATCAATTTTTTATTAATAATATTATCTAGCATCCTTTGAGCATCGTTAAATAATTCAGATGCAGTTTTTCCTACAAATTTATCATTCAGAATATCAGGATATTTACCCTTAATCTCCCAGGTAGAAAAAAATGGAGTCCAATCAATGTTTTCTATTAACTCACTTATTTGGAAGTCTCTAAAATATGTAAGTCCTAGCTTTCTTGGTTTTGGAGGAATGTAATTATTCCAATCTAATTGTAATCTATTTTTCCTTGCATTCCCGATTTTATTCTCTACTTTATTTTTTTTACCTTTTTCATAGCTTTTACGCATAGCTAAATAGTTTTGTTTTATTTCTACAATAAAACTTTTTCTTTTTTCTTTTGATAATAAACTTGTTGATACTCCAACGGCTCTAGATGCATCAGTAACATGTATTGTTTTTTCCGGATAATTTGGTTCAATTTTAATTGCAGTATGTAATTTTGAAGTTGTTGCGCCTCCTATGAGTAAAGGTACTTCCATACCCTTTTTATTCATTTCTTTTGCAATAAGAACCATTTCCTCAAGGCTAGGAGTAATAAGTCCAGAGAGTCCTATTATATCTGCATCTTCATCAATTGCAGTCTGAAGAATTTTTTCAGAAGGAACCATTACACCTAAATCAATAATATCAAAATTATTACATTGAAGAACAACTCCAACTATATTTTTTCCAATATCGTGAACATCTCCTTTTACAGTCGCCAATACTATCTTTCCTTTTGCTTTTTTCTCTACCTGTCCACTTTTCTCAGCTTCAATAAATGGAACAAGTATTGAAACAGATTTCTTCATAACTCTTGCGCTCTTAACTACCTGTGGGAGAAACATTTTACCTTCCCCAAATAGATCTCCGACAATATTCATTCCATCCATGAGGGGACCTTCAATTACATCTAGCGCAACAGAGCTATTTTTTCGTGCTTCCTCTGTATCTTGGTCTATAAATTCTGTTAAACCATTGACGAGAGAGTATTTAAGTCTTTCATTAACACTCTTACTTCTCCAAGCAAGGTCCAGGGTTTTTTTAGTCTTATCTTTTCTAAAGCTCTCAGCATGCTCGAGTAATCTATCAGTAGAGTCTTCCCTTTTATTAAGGATCACATCTGTTACTAATTCTTTAAGTTTTTGTGGAATCTCATCATAGATTGTTAGTTGACCTGCATTAACAATTCCCATGGTCATTCCTGCTCTAATTGCATGATAGAGAAAGACTGAATGCATTGCTTCTCGAACAGTATCATTGCCTCTAAAAGAAAATGAAATATTTGATACACCTCCAGAAATTTGACATTCTGGCAACATAGTCTTTACTTTTTTTGTTGCCTCAATGAAATCGATAGCATAAGAATTATGTTCTTCTATTCCCGTGGCTACAGCAAAAATGTTTAAGTCAAAGATTATATCTTCAGTTGGAAAGTTAATATTATCTCTGAGTAATTCATAAGAACGCTTGCAGATACTAACCCTTCTATCAACTGTATCAGCTTGACCATTTTCATCAAAAGCCATGACAACAACAGCTGCTCCATATCTTTTGGCTTGAAGGGCCTGTCTTAAAAATATTTCTTCACCTTCTTTAAGGCTGATAGAGTTGACTATACATTTTCCTTGAACACACTTTAACCCAGCCTCAATTACTGACCATTTTGATGAGTCGATCATGATTGGAACGCGGCATATCTCAGGTTCAGAAGCTATATGATTTAAGAAAACTGACATAGTTTCCTCGGAGTCAATCATAGCTTCGTCCATATTAATATCTATAATTTGGGCGCCATTATTAACTTGCTGCCTTGCTACGTCTAATGCGCTTTCATAGTCGTTATTAAGTATAAGCTTCTTAAACTTTGATGAACCTGTGACATTAGTTCGTTCACCAATATTAACAAAATTTAGAATTGAGGTTTGGCTATTATTATTCATATCTTTAGTGGCTCAAGACCGGATAATTTCATTTTTGGTTCTATTGATGGGATAAGCCTCGTTTCTTTTTTTTGGATAATTTCTGAAATCCTTCTAATATGTTCGGGTGTTGTACCACAACAACCACCTATAATATTAACAATTTTTTCGTCCACCCATTCTTCAATGAGTTCAGCCATCTCATTAGGTGTTTGATCGTATTCCCCAAACTCATTTGGTAGACCGGCATTAGGAAATACACATATATTTGTATCAGCAATTTTCGACAGCTCGCGAACATAGGGGTAAAGTTGCTGCGCTCCAAGGGCACAATTCAACCCAACTGAAAATGCAGAACAATGTCTTATTGAATTCCAGAATGCTTCTAATGTTTGACCGGAGAGGGTTCTTCCAGAAAGGTCGGTTATTGTTCCTGAAATCATTATTGGTAATCTATTAGCAGTCTGATCATAGGTTTCTTCAACAGCCAGAATAGCAGCTTTTGAGTTAAGGGTATCAAAAATTGTTTCTATTAGTAGAATATCAACGCCACCATCAATTAATCCATTTATTGCCTCTTTGTAAGACTCTTTAAGTTCATCAAAAGAAATATTTCTTTTTCCAGGGTCATTTACATCGGGTGAAATAGAAGCTGTTCTGTTTGTAGGTCCCAACGCCCCAGCTACAAACCTTGGTTTATCTGGTGTTATATTATCAAACTCATTACATGCTTTTCTGGCAAGTTTAGCTGCCTGAAAATTTAGTTCATACACATAACTTTCCATACCATAGTCAGATTGTGCTATTGATGTAGAGCTAAATGTATTTGTTTCTATAATATCAGCACCGGCTTCTAAAAAAGATTTATGAATTTCAAAAATAATTTCTGGTTGACTTAACGTTAGTATATCGTTGTTGCCCTTGATAGGCTTCTTCCAGTCTTTAAATTTACCCCCTCTATAGCCATTTTCATCAAGATTTTTATCTTGTATCATTGTTCCCATTGCCCCATCAAGGACAAGAATTCTTGATTTTATTGCAGAATCAAGAGCAATTTGGCGCTTGCGTTTCTCTAAGCTCATACATTATTCTTTCAAAAACGTACTCGATATTATTTATTTCGAGCTTATAGTTTACCAAGTTATTTTTAGTCAAGTATTACACAAAACTTTTTTAAAGTGGAGATATTTAAAATGAAAAAACCACCTGAGTTAATGGCAATTAATACTCCTACCCAGGATATACTTATAGAGAACCTTGATGAAGGAATGAAGAAGTACTTTAAGGTCTGTAAGGAAAAGATTGGTTTTATTCCTAATGTTTTACTATCATTTGCTTTTAGGCCAGAAAAGTTAAAAAACTTTGTATCAACATATAATGAGCTGATGTTAGGAGAGAGTGGATTATCCAAACTTGAAAGAGAAATGATTGCAGTTGTGGTCTCATCAACAAATCATTGTTTCTATTGTGTGGTTGCCCATGGCCAAGCAGTGAGGCAATTATCGGGAGACCCAGAGCTTTCTGAAAAATTAAGTATAAACTACCGAACAGCACTACTAGATAAAAAGCAGAAGGCTATGCTTGATTTTGCATATAAACTTACAAAAGAACCATCTTTAATTGAGAACAGTGATCGTGGAAGATTAAGAGAAGCTGGATTTACGGAAGAAGATATTTTTGATATTGCAGATACTGTTGCTTTTTTTAATATGTCTAATAGAATTGCATCTGGACTTGATATGCAGCCTAATAAACAGTATCACAAAATGAATAGATAGTAATAAATCAATATTATTTCTTATTTTTTACATGTATTGTCGTTATAAATTTAATAATTTTATGGGGAGGCAAAATTAGTTGTGGCAGAAACTGAGAATAAAGAAGTTTATTTGACTCCAAAAGGAAGAAATCCACATTTCTTTGACGATCCAAATATAGATAGATTAATATCGATGGTGATGGAACTTGCTTCTGAGCTTTCCGTAACTAGAGACCGCTTGGATAGTCATCAGAGGATACTTGAAAAAAAAGGAATTTTTATTTCAGATGAGATTGAAACATTTGATCCATCTCCCGAGGAATTAAAATCAAGAGAGGAATGGCGAAGTAAATTTCTTGATAGAGTTTTAAATGCTTTATATACAAAATATGATGAGAAATAGAACCCAATTTAATTTTTTTTTATGATGAATGTAATATGAAGAAAGTTTTATTACTTGGAAGTGGTGAGTTGGGTAAAGAGCTTGTCATTAGCCTAAAAAGACTAGGTTGTCATGTGAGAGCTTGCGACAGCTATGATAATGCTCCTGCTCAGCAGGTAACAGACTCTCGTTCTGTTATAAATATGCTTGATGGTGAGCAGGTTATGAAGGAGATATTAGATTATAATCCTGATTTAATTGTACCTGAGATTGAAGCAATACGGACTGAGGTTCTAATTGAAGCTGAGGAAAAGGGATTTACTGTTATTCCAAGCGCTAGGGCAGTTAATCTAACAATGAATCGTGACCATATCCGAGATAGGGCTTATGAACTTGGGTTAAAGACTGCAAAATTTGAATATGCAGAATCTCTAAATGATTTAAAAGATGTTTCAAAGAAAATTGGATTTCCACTAGTTATCAAACCTGTTATGAGCTCTAGTGGAAAAGGACAATCGCTTGTCTCTGATAAAGTAAATATTGAGAAGGCATGGGACTATGCTGTTAGTGGAATGAGGGGTGATAGAAAGAGAGTTATCGCAGAAGAATTTATTGATTTTGATTATGAGATAACTCTTTTAACTATTAAACAAAGAAATGCTCCTACAATATTTTGCAAATCAATAGGTCATTACCAAGAGAGAGGCGACTATCAGTTCAGTTGGCAGCCAAGCCAAGCTTCAGAAAAAATAGAGAAAAAAGCACAGGATATGGCAAAAATTATTACTAACGACCTAGGAGGTGTTGGTGTCTTTGGAGTAGAATTTTTTATCCAAGGTGATGAGGTGGTCTTTAGTGAATTAAGTCCAAGGCCACATGATACAGGGTTGGTAACATTATTTACTCAATCATTAAGTGAGTTTGATCTTCATGCAAGAGCGATTCTTGGATATCCAATTTATCAAAATTTTTTCGAGAAGAAAGGGGCTAGTCATGTTGTGCTCGCAAATTCAGAAAAGGATGATTTTATTTTTAAGGGTCTAGAGTTAGCAATGAAGGAGCCACAGGTAGACGTTCGTGTATTTGGCAAACCAACTACGCGAAAATATAGAAGAATGGCAGTTGTTTTGGGACCAAATGTGGATACTGTAAAAAAAGCAGCTGGCAGTATCAAGATAATTTAGGCAAAGTATTTTCCATTTAAGATAGATAAGGATTTTTTTTATGACCCAAGCCAAAACGTCAGTTATTATTCTGGCAGCCGGAATGGGTAAAAGGATGCACTCTTCAATACCAAAAGTTATGCATACTTTAGCTGGTAGGCCAATGATTAGTCATGTTCTTGAGACTGTTTCTCAGGCGGGATATAGCGATATAGTTTTAGTTGTTGGGAAAGAAATGGAAAAAAATCATGAGTTATTTCTTCCATATCAAACCGTACATCAAAGAGAAAGACTTGGAACTGGCCATGCTGTTAAAATTGCTTTAGAGGCAATGGGAGAGATGCCTGAAAATATTTTAATTTTATATGGAGATACTCCGTTAATATCTGCATCACATTTAAACCATCTAGTAAGAATTATTGAAGATGGAGCAGACTCTGCTCTCCTTGCTTTTAAAGAAGATAAATCAAATTCTTATGGACGGGTTTTTGTAAAAGATAGTCATGTAGATAAAATAATCGAGGCATCTGATGCTTCCAGCGAAGAGTTAAAAAATAATTTGTGTAACTCAGGTATTATGGCTGTTTCAGGAAAAATAATTATAAATGCAGTAAATCAAATAAAAGATAATAACTCTAAGAAAGAGTTCTATTTAACAGACATTGTTTCCATTATTAATCAAGATGGAGGAAAGACAAGCTTCGTTGAATGCTCAAAGGATGAATGTGTTGGCATAAATAATAAAAGTGACCTTGCGAAAGCAGAAGCAATTATTCAAGAGAAATATAGAGAAAATTTTATGCAAAAGGGAGTGACGCTTTTAGACCCTAAGTCTGTCTTTTTTTCTTTTGATACAATTTTAGGACAGGATGTAGAGATTGGACCTTTTACAATCTTTGGTCCCGGGGTTTCAGTTGGTTCTAATGTCAAAATAAAAGGATTTTGCCATCTTGAACACGCGGTAGTCTCCAATAATGCTGTGATAGGACCCTATGCACGTTTACGCCCAGGTACAAATATTGATGAAGATGTGCGCATAGGAAACTTTGTTGAGATTAAGAATAGTCAAATTAGGTCAGGTGCGAAGGTTAATCATCTTGCTTATGTCGGAGATACAAATTTAGGTAAACAATCAAATATTGGCGCAGGAACAATAACTGCAAATTATGATGGTTTTAATAAATCTAAGACAAATATTGGAGAAAGGGTATCAATTGGCTCAAACAGTGTTTTGGTTGCTCCTGTTAATATCGGAGATGACTCTGTAACAGGAGCAGGGACCATTGTTCGAAAAGATATTCCTGATAATTCTGTTTCTATTACTGAGGGCGCCCAAAAAACTTCTATTGGTGCAGCTGAAAAGTATAAAGCTCAAAAAAAGCTCAAGACAAAGAAAGATAATGAGGATTTATAATCGATGTGCGGGATTATAGGAGTTATTGGTACAAGTCATTCTGCATCTTTGATTTTAGAAGGATTAAAAAGACTTGAGTACAGAGGGTATGACTCAGCAGGTATTGCAACACTTGATAAAAATACGATTAACCGGCAGCGATCAGCTGGAAAGATATCTAATTTAGAGAAGCATTTAGAAACTAACCCACTTACGGGCTTAATTGGTATTGGACATACACGTTGGGCAACCCATGGCCCAGCAAATGAAGAGAATGCTCACCCTCATTCCGATGGACAGGTTGCTGTTGTTCATAATGGTATAATTGAAAATTTTCAGAAACTAAAAGATGAACTCAGTGACTGTAATTTTGAGAGCACAACTGACAGTGAGGTTATTGTTCATTTAATTTCTTATTACTTAGATAGGGGCGATAATCTAATTGATGCCTGCAGGAAAATGAAAGCAAGACTCAAGGGATCTTTTGCTTTAGCTGTTATTTCCCTAAAAGAGAATGATACTGTTATTGGAATTTGTCAGGGTAGCCCACTAGCAGTCGGTTATGGAAATGGAGAGATGTATCTTGGTTCAGACTCTCTTGCTCTTCTTCCCATGACCTCAAAGGTTTCTTATCTCAGTGACGGTGACTTTTGTATACTAAAGAGTGGGAGTGTCCAATTTTTTAATAGTGAGAATAAGAATGTTAAGAGAGAAATTAAAGAGTTAAGTATAGATGCCTCATCTGTCTCTAAAGGCAGTTTTGATCATTTTATGATGAAGGAAATACATGAACAGCCGCAGGTTATTAGAGATACTCTGAATGCTCTTATTGATTCTTCCTCACGTACGTCAGATTTATCCCAGCTAAATATTGATATTAATGATCTATCAAAAATCACAATAGTTGGATGCGGAAGTGCTTATTATGCAGGCCTTGTTTCAAAGTACTGGTTTGAAGAGTACGCAAAAATTCCTGTTGAAGTTGATATTGGTTCGGAGTTTCGATACCGAAACCACCCTTTACCTGATAAGGGACTTGCAATTTTTATCTCTCAGTCCGGTGAAACTATCGATACGTTATACCCTCTAAGACTGTGCAAGGAGAAGGGGCAATATATTCTCTCAATTGTAAACTCGCCTGAGAGCACAATTGCTCGTGAATCCGACTCTGTCATTAAGACATTGGCAGGGCCAGAGATTGGTGTTGCCAGTACAAAGGCGTTCACAACGCAAATGGTGACGCTTGCTGTGCTCGCCTTATTTATTGCACGAAAAAGAAACCATTTATCAGAGAAAAAAGAACAAGAACTTGTTAGTGCTTTATTAGAGCTCCCTGAAAAAATCTCAGAGATATTGAATGCTCAGGATTCAATCAATAAGGTTGCCTCTCAGATTAAGGATACTCAGAATGTTCTTTATCTCGGACGTGGACATAATTATCCAATTGCTCTTGAAGGCGCTCTTAAGTTAAAGGAAATATCGTATATTCATGCAGAGGCGTATGCATCGGGAGAGATGAAGCATGGTCCCATTGCATTAATTGACAGCCATCTACCAATTGTTTTTATTGCTCCGTCAGATACTCTTTTTAGCAAGAGTCTTACAAACATTGAGCAGGTGTCTGCTCGTGGGGGGAGAGTGATTGCCTTGACTGATGAGGCAGGTTCAGAAAAACTAAATGGTCTTCACGAATATCTTATTAAACTTCCTAAAGCTCATGAGTTTGTGCATCCAATCCTTTATTCTTTGCCAGTTCAGCTACTTGCATATTATACTGCAGTTCTCAAAGGGACTGATATTGATCAGCCAAAGAATTTAGCTAAAAGTGTTACTGTGGAGTAGAAATGTTTGTAATAGTTAAATGAAATATTTTATTAAACTTTATAGTTTTTTTGTAAATGATGAAGGAAAGCTGAACTGGAAGGGCGGATTTGTAATTCTTGCCTTCCCTGTATGGTTATGGGTAGATCTTATTTGGCTTGAGCCCGATAATACCTGGCAAGAAGGTATTGACGAAATCAAGGAGTTTACTTCGTCTATTGTATGGCTTGTTGAATCGGAACTTCCAAAATCTTTGGGATTATCAAACCCTAATGTTAAACGTATAAAGTCTAGCACTCTAAGTAGTTGTCCAAATAAAACATTAGAGAGGATGATTAATGGATTTATGGCTTACCCAATCTGGACAGGCGGAGAATCAGAAGAGGGTAATATATTTGTGAACGTTAAAGGTGGTATAATATTCCAAGAAAAAGAAGTTGACGCTGCACTTCAATTTTCTGTTAATAAGGATAATTTTAGGGTAAGGGCTCTTGAATTTAACGAAATACCTCAAAACCAGCTTATGATAACATCTTTGCTCATCAAAATGTGCGAAGTCCAATAATTTCAGTTCTATGTTTAAATTAAACTATAGAAAGTATAAATTGATATTGTTGTTAAGGTTATTACTGATTCTTCATTTTCTCTCTGTTATAGCATTCACATATTTAGGTATCAGGTCTGAACAAAATTCAATATCACTTTTAATGAATATCAATATTTATGATTTTTTTTATTTGTGTTTTTACCTTCTGTCACTCGTCCTGTTATTTATATTAAATTCATATGGAAAAATATTTTTTACACTTTTAGTAATTGAAGGTGTTGTTGCGAGCTTCAGTAGTCCTGAAAGAATAATAACTTTAGCAGATTTATTTATATTTCTAACTTACTTTGAAGGCATTTTAGATGGAGCAATTTTAGTAATAATCTATCTAACTCCGTTGAAGAAATTGTTTAAGTCAGTAAAAGGCTTTTTATGAATAATAAATTAATAAAAAGTTTGATTGATAAAAGTAATTTTGATAAGGATATATTTGATTAATATTTCCTATAACGAATAGAATAAAAATATGACAAATCTCCAACTAACTGGTGATAAATTAGCAATTGCTTTGTCAATGATTTGTGTGATTCATTGTCTTTTTGTTCCTTCTTTTCTAATTTTAACCTCTGGATTTCTCATAACCTCTCTAGATAATGAGGCGGTGCATTTTTTAATTCTTCTTATAGCATTCCCTATAAGTATTTCCTCTTTATTAGTAGGCTTTAGGAACCATAAAATACTCTCTGTTTTTTCTCTTGGGATTACCGGTATTCTTATACTTACTTTGGCAGTTCTCTTGGGTGTAACTATTTTTGGTGAACTCGGAGAAAAGATATTAACCTTAATTGGTTCTATTTTGGTTGCTTACGCCCACTTTAGAAACCAACAAGTCTGCAGAGACCTTGAATGCGCCTCTTGTCATGAATAGTCAAAAATAGCCATACTTAGATCGTAACTTTGCTATTGGCACAAATATATTGTTCATGCACCTATTCTTTCTGATACTTTACTAGTTTATTTCTCTTTTAAAAGCTTATAGGTAAGGAGTATGTAAAAGATGATAGATTTTGAAAAGAGCCCTCGATTAGCAATTTTAACATATTCTATCTTGCTATTGTCCTGTCTTATAGAGATTTCCCAAGAAATGGGATTTCATGAATTTGATCATTTTGCTTCTCACCATGGTTTGGCAATATTTGCTCTAGGGGGGATAATTGATAATTGGAATAGTTTGATGGGATACTTTCGTCAATAAAATTTTTGAGTATAAAGTTTTTTAGTATAAAGTTTTTTAGTATTTTTGATAACCTAAGCATATATTTTTATACTCTCTTTCACTTTTGAGTAGTTTATAATATTAAATAAAAAATTTTGACTAATTCGCATTACTGAATTTATTAAATAGGAATTAATAATGTTTAACAAATCAAATACATATAAATTTTCTCGTCGTTCAATGGTTTTTAGTGCAAGTGCTGCCTCTTTTCTTGCACCGAATATATGTGTTGCCAGTAAAACAAAAGTATTGGATTTCTCGAAACAGTCTGACCGCTTTAAAGCTATTGTAAAAATGCGGGCATGCACTGACGAAAGGGTAGTATATGGTGGTGTAAAAGGGCTTTATTATGGTGTTGTCGATAGTGAAATTACTCCATTATATGGAGTTTTAGCCGGAACTATGGCGCAATACAAAGTTAATTACTCTACGCAGCAGATAATTGGAACAACATTTGAAGTAGCCTATTTCACAGACTGGAAAACAGGTCGATTGTTAGAGACATTTAGAAACCCATACACAGACTCTATAGTTGAAGTTCCACAAACACGAATGGGGCCAAGTAAAATAACCTTTAGTGCAGAGGGTAGGAGTGGTATATCTGAAAACCCAGCATTGAAAAATTTTAGTATTAGTCATAGGTTTGTTGGGCCAAGAAATGAAAATGGTCAAGTCTATTTAGTTACAGAGTCAATTGTAAAAACGCCAGAAGACTTTCCTGGTCAGCCTTTTAAATACAATGAAGTAACAACATATAAGGCTCATATGCGTTCAATAACAGATCCTTCAACTGTTATGGCTAACGATTCCACACATTTTAATGCAGTAGTAAGTTGGAGGCCATGGCTTAAGATGCAAGGCCATCCTGGTCATTTATTTGGTACTGCATCTGGAGGTAACTATAATAAAATTAGTGATTTTCCTCCCTATTATGTTGAGTTGACAAAGTTTTATCATCCCGATGTCTTTTCAGATACTGAAGCTTTATTGTCTACTATAAAAGAATAGGATAAGGGTATTTTTTTTGATTAATAAAAAAAGTTTGATAATTAGCTCTAGTGTCATTACGTCATTTTTATTATTTTTTTATTTTATATATTATGAGGGCAATAATGAGAGTGCTAAGTTATGGACAAGATATTCAGCACATCTTTCTTTTTATTATTTTTTTCTAAGTTTTGCGGCAAGCTCTTTTAATAGTTATCTTGGTTATTCGTTTATAAAAACTATATTAAGAAATAGAAGATATTTTGGAATTAGTTTTGCGATTGCACATTCATTTCATCTTATTGCATTAACTTACTTCTTCACTGTGTCGGTTGAAGGCCCTTCTATAGTCTCTATTATTGGCGGCGGTGCTGGCTACTTGATTATGTATGCTATGGCATTTACATCAAATGATAGAATGGTAAAGAAGATTGGCTCAAGAAAATGGAAGCTTTTACATAAAATAGGATCAAGTTATTTAGCTATAATATTTATTTATGCTTTTATTTTTGGCTTTTTATTTTCTGAATATAGAATGCTGTATGGATTCTATATTTTATTGATATTTACTGTTTATTCAATTAAGTTTTTTAAAAAAATAAATATAGCATAATCAAAAAGTGAGATGAGTGATTATGAGTTTAGATAGTTTTATCACCTGGCATAAGAAATATATTACTTGGTGGCAAAGAAGATTAGGCCTCAGTGATTATGCATTACTCTGGGTATCATTCCTAAAGGGAGTTTTTTTAACAGTAATTCTAATGTGGTATTTCTTTTAAATTAGAGAAATTGGATTATCTTTTATGAATAAAAAAGAAAGGGTGGATTTTATTTTAGAATATCTAGATAAGACTTATCCTGAGACACCTATTCCTTTAAATCATAGAAGTAAATATCAATTACTCGTTGCAGTGTTACTCAGTGCACAATGTACTGATGAACGTGTAAATAAAGTAACACCGATTCTTTTTTCAAAAGCTAATAATCCTAAGAAAATGATTAAGCTTGAGACTGAGGAGATTTATAATATTATAAGGCCTTGTGGCTTAGCACCCAAGAAGTCCCGGGCAATTTCATTACTTTCCCAGGTATTAGTTGATAAATACAACTCTAAAGTTCCAGAAAGCTTTGATGCTTTGGAGGAGTTGCCAGGAGTTGGACATAAAACAGCCAGTGTTGTTATGTCTCAAGGTTTTGGTCATCCCGCATTTCCAGTAGATACACATATACATAGACTTGCGCAAAGATGGGGTTTAACAAATGGTCTTAATGTTGTTCAAACTGAAAAGGATCTAAAAAGATTATTCCCAGAGAAATCATGGAATAAGTTACATCTTCAAATAATATTTTATGGAAGAGAGTTTTGTACAGCCAGAGGATGTGATGGTACAATTTGTAAAATTTGTAGATCCTGTTATCCTAAGAGGAGAAAGCCATTTAAGGCAAGAAAACCTTAGTGGAGCATTAGTATTCAATATTGTAAGAATGGTAGTTTTTGAAAATGAGTTTTACGAATGAAATTTCAATATTAATTTCGGGTGTCATTTGTGGAATGATACTTTTTCAGACTGTTGTTGTCGCCCCTTCAGTTTTTAAAACTATGGATGAGTCAAGCACAGGCCCTTTCTTAAGGAGTGTATTTCCGCGATTATTTTTGATAATTCTGACTTTAGGATTGCTATCTGTGTTTTTGACTACTGTTTTTGGTTCTCCAAGTTCCGCGAATATTATTACTAGCGGCGTTACGGTTTTAGGTATGAGTATCTGTTATCTGATTGTTCCAGCTACCAATAGATCAAAGGATGATGGAAATAAGATACTTTTTGGTAGGCTTCACGCACTAAGTGTTTTATTGACAATGAGTGTCCTTATTGCAAATTTAATATGGATATTCTTTTAAGACCCAAGATAAAATATGTTTATTATTAAATATAACTAGCTACCAATTCACATTGACTATAGTGTTTAAATCAAAGAGGTAAAAATGCGTTTAATTTTATTTTCAATTCTATTTTCTCTGTTTTCTTTTAGTGTTTATGCGGTTAATGACAGGTCTGAAGAAGGCCTTGATCCTTTTATTCTAATCGCAAGAGTTCTTGTGAAACCTGATATGGTTAAAGAGTATCTAGAGATTGCTAATATAGTTGATAATAAGGTTAATCAAGCCGAACCAGGAATGCTCTTCCATAATTTTGACTCAGATCCAGATAATCCTTTAGCTTTTAATTGGACTGAAGTTTATCAAAACAGTGAGGCGCTTATTGAACATTTAAATGCTTCATATGTTGCAGAGTATGTTACAGAAAGTAATAAAATTGGAGATATAACCATAATTGAAATATATGGTAACTTGTCCCAAGATGCTATTAAGACATTAGAGAGTCTAGGTTTGCCTTTTAAACACTTTAAGTCAACTCAAGTAGGATTTGTCCGAAAAAAATATTTTAAATAGAGGTTATTAATAATGATTACAGATCTTCATCACACATCACTTTTTGTATCTAATGTTGATAAATCAATAGATTTTTACATAAATAAATTAAAATTTGAGTTGGTAAGTAGAAGTGATAATTGGGGCGGTGAATTTCTTGATGAGGTTTGTGGAGGTGCTAAAGATCTTCGAATCAATATTGCCTTGATAAGAGCAGGAGGTGAGATTGTAGAGCTTATTGAGATACTTAATCATCCTGAGATTCCCAATGATGTAAATGCTCACCCTTTTGGGATAGCAAGAATAGGATTTGAGGTTAATGAAATTGAGGTAACCGTTGATGATTTAAAGTCTAGAGGCGTTAAATTTATGAGCGACATTGTTACTGTTACCACAAAACCTGAAGAGCATTACTCAGATGGAAAAGCCATAAAGTTTAGAGATCCTGATGGAATCATTCTTGAGTTACAACAGCCTCCTGTACCTGGAAAAATTACTTAATTTTTTTAGCTCCAGGCATCTTGAACTTCTTTAACATTAACTACTGAAGCAAAAAGCATACCCATTGTTTGTAATGCTACAGAGTGTCTTTGAGGGTCTAGTTCTGCAACTGCATCTTCAACCACAAAACTTTTATAGTCTTTCTGACTAGCATCTCTTACTGAACTCTCAACACAACAGTTTGTTGTAACGCCACAAAATACAAGGTTTGTGAGATTTAATCGTTTTAGTGTTTCTTCAAACTCAGGAGAGTAAAAAGCACTCGGTCTATTTTTATCAATTATAATGTCACTTGCATCAGGCCTTAGTTCATCAATTACATCAATATCTGTTGTACCTTCTACTAGAGCATTATGATCTTTTAGTTCGGGAACTAGGTCTTCAATTAATACACCCCCATCTGAGTAATCTTTTTTATAAACATAACGTGTATAGATTATTGGTATTCCACTTTGGCGTGCACTTTTTACTAATTCAACACAAGGGTTTATTGCTGAGAAAAGCCCTTCTATTGGAAATCCTGCCTTTCCAGTGCCTCCATCTATTTTGCAAAAGGAATTTTGCATATCTATTACGATAAGGGCTGTATTTTCTTTTTGGAGTTTCATAGTTATTCCAGTTTTATGATTACAATGAAATATTTAAATAAACTAGACTTATATTATTAAAATATATTCTCATTATCAACTTTTTCATTGAAGATATAGAAGTTCCAAATATATTAAGTATTACTATCTATAATTAGTCAAAAGACGATATATTATGAAGAAAAAGCTTAGAGATTCAGACAAAAGCGAAGTTATTGAAATGGCTCTTTCTGACCATGTTAGCTTTAACAGTATTTATAAACTTTATGGTTTGAGAGAGAAAGATGTTAAAGAGTTAATGAGAGATTCTCTAAAAAAAACAAGCTATGAAACCTGGAGGAAAAGGGTAAGAAAATTTTCAGACAGAAGAGAGCATTACAAGTAGAAAGATACTAATAAGGAGAATGTTAATGAATGCTATAGACAATATTTTAAAAAGAAATTCTCCTAGAGAATTAATTGCCCCACATCCAACTGAAGAAGAAATGAATATAGTTTTCAATTGTGCCTTAAGAGCTCCTGATCATGCATGGTTAAGGCCCTCAAGGTTTATTCAGGTTACTGGAGATGGTTTAGTAAAACTATCTAAAATCTTCCAAGAATTTGCTAGAGACAATATAAATAATTTGAATGATACAATACTTGAGAAATATAGAAATGCTCCTTTTCGGGCTCCTATGGTTATTATTCTTATCTCAAATATACGAATTCATCCAAAGGTTCCAGAAATAGAGCAAATGTTATCAACTGCAGCTGCAACTCAGAATATTCTTCTAGCTTTAAATGCTTTGGGTTATGGAGGTATATGGAGAACTGGAAAATTTGCATTAAATGAAATAGTTGCGAAGTATTTGGGTTTAGATGACAATCAAAAAGTCCTTGGGTATTTATATGTTGGGAAAACTTCTGGGAGTTTAAAGAAGATACCTCAATTAGATATTTCTAAATTTGTACAAAAATGGTCATAAGGGAAGTTTATTTCAATATTTTTGGATAAAAATTTAAACTGTTTGTAATAGAAATAAGTTATGAAGAGAAATCATAAAAAAAAACCTACCACTTTTCAGGTTAAAGTCTGGGATGAATTAAAGAAAATACCCTTTGGACAAACAAGGTCCTATAAGGATATAGCGATTTTGATTGGAAGCCCAAACTCTTCAAGGGCAGTAGCAAATGCTTGTGCTAGTAATCCATTTCCAATTGAAGTTCCCTGCCATAGAGTAATTAGATCCGATGGAGCTCTTGGAGGTTACAGTGGTGGTGGTGGAATAATAATGAAGAAGAAATTGCTTGATAATGAAAGATCTAAATAATAAACAGCCAAAACCTTCTTATTATTTGAATAAGCAGGGTTTCTTTTACTATCAGAAAAGCTTGGAAGATGCTTGGGTAAATAAAATTATGCCGGGCTATTATAGGGGATAAAAAGTGAAATTAACAACAAAACAACTAAAACAAATAATAAAAGAAGAATTAATGGAAATGGCTGATGATAATCGTGAACTCCCTAAACAGTTTTCAACTGTTATGACAGGGGCTCACAAACTTTACAATCAAC
>NZGX01000089.1 GCA_002691085.1 Rhodospirillaceae bacterium
TAGGATAGTACCGGTGTAGGCAACACACCATAGTCAACCACATCAACTCTAACAAAAGTAATATTCTGTTTACCTCCCAAGGATTCTTTTTCTAGCTTAACACTAATATCCACTTTTCCATCACCATACTTCACAGCATTCAGAATCAGATTCCTCCATACTAACTGCAACTCAGAATCGTCTGCGATTACAGTTGAAATTTCATTAGATACATCGAGATTAATTTCTACTTCTTTGTTATGAAGGGTAAAGTGAGACTCTAATCCATTAATTGCTCTTCTGATGCCCAAAACTATATCTGTTTCTTCTGTAGGAACTAGATGCTGATTAACTTCAATTTCAGACAAGGAGAGTAAATCATCGAGTAAAGAAACCATTCTATTTGTTTCATCAGCTGCTATTTTTAAAAACCTTTCACTAGCTTCCTTATCATCCTTTGCAGGCCCAGATAAAGTTTCAAGACAGCCTAATAAAACTGCGAGAGGCGTGCGTATTTCATGACTAGCATTAGCAACAAAATCACTTCGCATCTTTTCGCCTTTAATTAAGTCTGTAATATCATTAAAAACCAATAGAATTGCGCTTAAACTCTCTTTATTTTGAGAACAAATAATATAGCAAAGATAATTTCTTGGAATATCTTCTCCAAGTTTTAATGCTATTTGAGAATTATTTTTTGTTTTTATTACCCTATCTACCTCTCTTATAACTTCTGGATTCCTAAGAGCGATGACCAAGTCCCTCCCCAGAGATGCCTCACCAATAAGTTCAATCGCTGAACTATTTTGCCTTACCACCTTGCGTTCAGAATTTATCTGTATTATTGGCATTGGGATCTTGTCGAGAAGAATATTTAACTCAGTGGTAATTTTCTGACTAACCTCAAATTGAGTTCTAACCATTTTTGATGCATTATCAAGGCCAGACCTTAACAATATAGAATAAGGAAGAGAGTCAATTTTAGGAGTTTCATAAACTTCTTTTGTATTTATCCTTATTAGAAAGTCTTTAATTGCAACTAATTGCCTATACGGCCTGTACAAAACTGGAATTAAAAGGAATAAACCAAGAATATAAATTATAATTCCAGTTAAAGCATCAAGGTAATTAAAATTGTTTAAAAGCCATAGCACCAGAGCATTAGGTAAGCTTAAAATTAAAGAGATCAAAAATAGAGACATTACTATTTTAACCTAGCTGAATAAATAAATTATTTAAGTAAAAAAGTATTTTTTATGTTCCACAAAGCACAGATAATTAATGAATATAAATTTGTTAAAAGGTAAATGTATACAAAATAAATTATTCTACATGTTATTATATAATAATTTAACAGAATACATGAGTCATTGTAATAAAATATACATATTAATGTCATTTATTTGTAATTTAAATGAAATAAATTATTCATTGTATTTTAATATTGGGCAGTAGATGAGTGTATAAAACTTTAATTTTTATATCTTTAATATTTTTTAGTATTTCAATTAGCCTGTCAAAAGCTGATGAAGTAAAAAATATAAATAAAGACATCATTCAATTAAAAGAACAAATTTCTAACTTAGAAAAGAAAATTAATAAAAATGAACTTTCAGTAAAATGGGAGCCTGCTCCTTCTTTCAGTAGAGCAGATAAAATGTTTGAAATGAATATACGCGGAAGAATATTCTCTGACGCTGCTTGGATTTCAGATAAGGATGATAACATCAGAATTAAAGCAACTGAGCTTCGCGCAGCAAGACTTGGAATAGAAGGCAAGGCTTGGAATTCTATAAAATATAAATTTGAAGCCGATTTTGCAGATGATCAAACAACAGTAAAAGATGCAATGATTGAATGGAAAACTAAATCTGGGATTAAATGGTTAGCTGGTCAATTTAAAACACCAAATTCTTTAGATGAACAAACCAGTTCCCGTCATACATCTCTCATGGAAAGAGCTTCTTTCACTGATGCATTTGGGCTTGCAAGAAGAATTGGGCTTGGTGTCTCTTTAGGTGGAGACAGATGGACTGGTAAGATTGGCATGTATAAAGGCGCAAATAATATTGAAGCAGAAAATGAGGGGCATGAAATTGCTGGTAGATTTACCTTCAGCCCAAGAACTGATGAAATACAACTTCACCTGGGGGGGTCATTACGATTGAGAAGTAATGGAAGCTTATCAGAATATCGATACCGACAACGACCTCATCAGCATCTTTCTTCCCGGTTTGTTTCAACTGGAAGGATTGCCAAAAAAGATAATTTTTATGGTTTAGAACTTGCTGCGATTAGAAATAATATTTGGTTTGCTAGTGAATATACTTTTTTAAAAGCTAAATTAGAGAACAATTCAGTTCAAAACCCAACTTTTAAAGGTGCTTATATTGAATTTGGTACTTTCTTAACTGGTGAGACAAGAGCATATAAATCTTCAAAGGGTGCCTGGGATAGAACAAAAGTAAAATCGTCTGTTTTTGATGGCGGCTATGGGGCTTGGTCATTGACAACCAGGTTTGATAGAATTGACCTGAATGACTCGGCATTTAATGGAGGGATTCAAAATACCATAATACTAGGAGTGAACTGGCATCTCAATCCACATACAAAACTGCAAGTAAATTATAACAACTCTAAAGTAAAAAAATCAGATTTAAGTATTAATGGCATCGATAGGAAAAATACAATAAATGGGATTGGGATAAGAGCACAAGTTGACTGGTAAAGATTTACTTTAAGAGTCATATGGAAAGCTGGTTCAGTTTCTTAATTTTCCCCTCAAACATTAAGTTGCTGAACTAACCCTTCTTAAACTATTTTTGTATCTATCAATTCTACAGGGTAATGAGTCGATCNATNGTTTTTCCCTTCTATCTAAATCAGAAATTAAAGTGGAATAATTATAGATTTCTATTTATCACCCAGCAATTTGAAATTATTAGTTTCTAAGACTTAGGATATTTTCGCGATAATCTTTTTGATTTCCAAATATTGCATTTCCAGCAACCAATACATCAGCACCAGCTTCAATACATAGTTTACCGGTGCTTTGATTTATCCCTCCATCAACCTCCAACTCAATTGCACGATTTCCAATCATGTCTTTAATTTTTTTAATTTTTTCAAGTTGTGAAGAAATAAAAGACTGCCCTCCAAAGCCAGGATTAACTGTCATGACTAGAATTAAATCTACCTTATCTATAATGTATTCTATTGTCTCTGGAGGAGTAGAGGGATTCAAAGAAACACCTGCCTTTACACCCAAAGATTTTATTTTTTGCAATGATCTGTCTATATGGTTACCAACTTCCGCATGGACAGTAAGAATATCAGCGCCTGCCTCAATAAAATTTTCAATGAAATTGTCTACTGGATCAATCATTAAATGAACATCCATGGGTTTTTTTGTATAAGGCCTAATAGCTTTCACAACAGCAGGACCAATTGTAATGTTTGGTACAAAATGACCATCCATTACATCAACATGAATGTAATCCGCACCTGCTAAATCAATTGCCTTAATTTCTTCGCCAAGACGTGAAAAATCTGCTGAGAGAATTGAGGGAGCAATTTTTACAGACATAAAAAACTTTCTCCTAATTATAAAAGCTTCTTTATGGTTTTTTTTATTGTTTCTTTTGTGATTGAAAAGTGATCAAACAAGGCGTTACCAGGAGCAGAGGCGCCAAACGAGTTCATACCAACAATCTCGCCATTTTCTCCTACAAACTTTTCCCAACCATATGCACTTCCCGCTTCTAGAGCGATTCTTGGGGCATCTCCTAAAACTCTTTGTTTATATTCTCCATCTTGCATTTGAAATAATTCTAAACACGGCATTGAAACAACATTAATATGTATTCCTTCTTTTTCTAAATCTTCCCTCACAGACAACGCTAAGGAAACTTCTGAACCCGTTGCTAATATTGTCGAATGCAGTTTATTTTGCGTTTCAGAAATTATATAGCCCCCCTTAGCCGAAAGACTATGATTCGAAGTTTTAGTCCTCACCGCTGGAAGAGATTGTCGGCTTAATGCAATAACAGATGGATTATTTTTATGCTCAAGAGCAAGTTGCCAGCATTCTGCGGTTTCAACCAAATCAGCAGGCCTGAAAACCAGTAAATTTGGCATAGCCCTTAGACTTGCAAGATGCTCTATTGGCTGATGAGTGGGACCATCTTCGCCTAAGCCAATTGAGTCGTGTGTCATTATATATATTACACGTAATCCCATTAATGCAGATAATCTAATTGATGGTCTACAATAGTCTGTAAAAACTAAAAAGGTTCCACCAAAAGGAATGATTCCACCATGAAGAGCCATACCATTCATTGCAGCGGCCATTCCATGCTCTCTGACTCCCCAATGAATATAGCGGCCTCTAAAATCTTCAGCATTAATAACTTTAAGATCGTCAACTTTGGTATTGTTTGAGCCCGTCAAGTCAGCTGAACCACCTACAAGTTCTGGTAGTGCTTTTGAAATATGTTCAATAACTAACTCTGACGCCTTACGAGTTGCCATTTTAGGGGCATCTTGGATTGCAGTTTCTATAACTTGAGTAATTGATTTCTCCCAACCCTCGGGTAATTCTCCGGAAGTGGATCTTGTAAAGTGATCTTTTTGATCCAATGGAAGTAACTCTAGTTTATCTTCCCATTTTTTTCTTTCACTAGAACCTTGTTTACCAACCTCTCTCCAAGAATTTAAAATTTCTTCAGGGACCTCAAATGGATCATAATTCCAATTTAGTGCTGACTTAGCTTTAGCAATCTCATCCTCACCAAGTGGAGCGCCATGAGATTTATTTGATCCTTCAAGATTAGGTGCACCAAAACCTATTTTAGTTTTACAAAGAATAATACTTGGCTTGTGTGAAGACTTAGCTTGAGATAATGCATTTTCTATCTCAGCTGTATTATGACCATCTACTCTGATGGCTTCCCACCCACATGCTTCAAACCTAAGTGCCTGATCATCCGACATTGCCAAACTTGTTGGTCCATCAATAGTAATTTCATTGTCATCGTACAAAACAATTAATTTAGCGAGCTTTAGATGACCAGCAATCGATATCGCCTCATGACTTAGCCCTTCCATTAAGCAACCGTCACCAGCAAGAACGTATGTATAATGATCAACAATATCTTTTTGGAATTTGCTTGATAATAATTTCTCAGCAATCGCCATTCCNACNGCATTNCCTAGNCCTTGGGCNAGNGGACCAGTTGTNGTTTCTATACCTCCTACNAAACCATATTCTGGNTGTCCNGCTGTTATGCTCCCAAGCTGCCTAAANNCTTTTATTTCCTCTATGGTCATTTNTNTATTTCCAGTTAAGTACAACAAACTGTATAGAAGCATTGAACCATGACCTGCAGATAATATGAATCTATCTCTATCAGGCCAATAAGGGTCTGAGNCATCAAATTTTAAAAACTTTGTAAATAAAACTGTTGCAATATCAGCTGTTCCCATTGGCATTCCCGGGTGACCAGAATTTGCCTTTTGAACAGCGTCAGCNGATAGAAACCTAACAGCATTTGCCATTCCCATTAGATCAAAATTATTTGAATTAACCATTTAAAAGACCGAAAAAACGTGAATCATTAAATAAAATAACAGATAGCAGATTGATTGGTTATAAGCCAGTTTTTAAGCTGTGTTTTAAAAAATAATTAACTAAAAAACCCAATTCACCTTCAAAAAATCGAAAAAAATTAAAAAAAAGCAAAAAAAGGTTTACTCCACCTTTTTTTTATAAAGGCAGTTTAACGATGTGACAACTTTATTAAAATTTTATACTGCAGGTTACCTATTTTTATATAATTATATATATACCTTTAATTAATTTAACTCTCTAAAAGGAGTCTATCCTGAAAGAACTTAGGTATAGATCAATTTTTATCTCAGATATTCATCTAGGGACACCTGGCTGTAAGGTAAATTATCTTCTAGACTTTTTGAAAAATACTGAATCTGAATTTCTCTATTTAGTTGGAGATATAGTTGATGGGTGGAGAATTAAAAGATCATGGTGGTGGCCACAAGAACACAATGATGTTATCCAAAAAATATTAAGAAAAGCAAGAAAAGGCACAAAAGTTTTTTTCATTCCTGGAAACCATGATGAGTTCGCAAGAAACTATGTCTCAAATGATTTTGGCAAAGTAAAATTTAGAAGAGATATGATTCATAAAACTCTCGATGGTAAAAAATTTCTAGTTATACACGGAGATGAATGTGATGGTATAATGATTTATGCTCGGTGGATTGCAATTATAGGTGATTATGCATATACCTTGGCTTTAAGCATGAATACTTGGTTAAATAGAGCAAGGCTTATGATGGGATTGTCTTATTGGTCTTTATCTGCTTATCTAAAGAATAGAGCAAAAAATGCTGTCAAATTTATAAATAACTATGAAGATGCAATTATTACTTTGGCTCAAAAAAGAGGTGCTGATGGCGTAATTTGTGGGCATATTCATCATGCTAATATCAAAGAAATTGATGGCTTTATATATTGCAATGATGGAGATTGGGTTGAAAGCTGCACGGCTCTTGTAGAACACTTCGATGGTAAAATGGAAATACTTAGATGGACTGAAATACAAGGCTTGCCGCCTTTAGAATACATCGATATTAAAAAGAACGTATGAGAATTCTAATAGTTACAGATGCTTGGTTTCCTCAAATAAACGGAGTTGTAAGAACCCTAAATAATCTGAAAGAAAATTTAATAAAAGAAGGACATGAGGTTTGCTATATTACACCTGACTTATTTTATAACCTACCTTGTCCAACATACCCGGAAATAAGACTATCAATATTTCCAAAAAAAAAGTTTATAAAAATTTTCCAAGAGTTCAGCCCCAATGCAGTACATATTGCTACAGAAGGCCCCTTAGGTATTACCGCCAAAAGATATTTTACCAAAAACAATATACCCTTCTCAACTGCCTTCCATACCAGATTTCCTGAGTATCTTAATTCTAGGTTCAATATACCAATATCATTTGGTTACAGATTAATTAGATGGTTTCATTACCAATCTCAAGGAATAATGGTTGCAACACAATCAATTGAAGATGAACTTAATAAATATAATATAAGGAAAGTAAATAGATGGACAAGAGGGGTTGATACAGAACTGTTTTTCCCAAGAAAAAAATCAAATAAAAAAATAGACATTCTAGGAGTAAAACGCCCAATTCATCTTTATGTTGGGCGAGTTTCTATAGAAAAAAATATTGAGTCTTTTCTTGATTTAGAATTACCTGGCTCTAAACTTGTAGTAGGAGACGGCCCTCAATTGAAAGAATTAAAATCAAAATATAAAGATACCTATTTTGTTGGATCAAAACATGGCGAGGAACTTGCTATGCACTATTCAACCGCTGATGTTTTTGTTTTTCCAAGCCTTACAGATACTTTTGGACTCGTTATTCTTGAAGCATTAGCATCAGGCTTACCAGTAGCTGCATACCCAGTTCCAGGTCCATTAGATATTATAAAAAATGCTAAGGTTGGATATCTTGATAATAATCTAGCATTTGCAATAGAAAAATCACTAGAATTAAATCCAGAAGCTTGCAGACAGCATGCTCTTAAATTTTCATGGAATGAAAGCACAAAACAATTTATAAATAATATTACTAAATTTAATAATCAAAAATTTAAAATTGGCTGAATTTCAATTAGATAAAACCTTAAAGAAGGATTGCATAGAAATATGCAATCTCAGACTAAGTCAGCTTTTGTTGATGAATGATAGTAGATTTCTGTGGTGTGTCCTAGTTCCAATGAAAGAAGGATTAACCGAACTATATCAGCTTTCAAAAACAGATAATAATATCCTTAATAGTGAAATTATAAAGCTGTCAAAAATTCTTGTTGATGAATTTCACGCAGACAAAATAAATATTGGCTCTTTGGGAAATATTGTAAGTCAACTTCATATTCATGTAGTTGCTAGAAAGGTTAATGACCCTGCATGGCCATTGCCAGTTTGGGGTTATAAGAAGCCTATAAAATATAAAAAAAGTCAGTCAGACGATATAATTAAATTACTCAGGATAAAGTTTAATATTAGAAAATAAATAAGGAGCTTATTTGTAAAGCCAATAATTTAATTTACAATAGTTATGAGTAAAAAAACTTTTTTGAAATTCTGCTCAAAATAAGGAAACAAAGGATAATAGCGTATATTAGTGGTTCCGTATAATTAGCCTTTATCATCATAAAGTAATGAATAACAGCCAAAATTGCAGCTGGATATATAAGTCGATGAAGAACCTTCCATGTCTTGTAACCTAATCTTTTAATACTTTGATCTGATGACGTTAAAGCCAATGGCAAAAGAAGAACAAATGATAAAAAACCTAACGTAATATGCCTACGCTTTAAGATGTCCTCCCATATTACTACAAAATTAAAAAATTGATCTAAAATTACATATGAGGAGAGGTGCAAACTAATATAAAAAAAAGAAAATAAGCCTAACATTCTTCTTATGGTAAAGAGAATTTTAAATTTTGGCACATTTAAAAGAAAGCCTAAAAATAAAACAAGAATTAAAAACCTTAAAGCCCAATCACCAAGATCTCTAATTACAAATTCTATGGGGTTTACTCCTAGCCCATCAAATAATAATAGTATTATCAAATTAATGAGTGGTAATAGACATAGAATAAATGTAAAAGTCCTTATAATTTCTCTTTTACCGCTAGATTTTGTACTAAAGGTTTTAATCACAAAAAAATCTCTTTTAATTCACAGTCCTGGTAAAATAACAGTAAAAATATAAACCGAGTTCTTAATAAAGTGAAAATTTCAAAATTAGGTCCAATTATTTTATCAGAGGGTATTAGCACATATAATGCCTTTACACTATTATACGCTTCATTCTTTACAATCGGACTTTTGACATTTATTGGAGTTGGAACACCCTATGTATTATCAGAAATTTTAAATGTTCCACAAACAAAACAAGGTATTGTTACTGGTAATTTAGTTTTTTGGACTGAAATAACTACTCTACTCTTATTTGGCCCAATAGGGATTGCGGCTGACAAAATGGGTAGAAAAATTGTTTATGTCCTTGGGTTCCTATTTATGGGATTAGGATATGCACTCTACCCAACTGCAGAAAGCGTCAATGAATTAATTTTTTATAGAGTCATTTATGCTATTGGAGTTGCTCTAGCTGCAGGAATGTTAGCTACTGTTTTAACTGATTATCCACAAGAACGCTCCCGAGGAAAATTAGTAGGAATTGTAGGGGCATTATGTGGGCTTGGAATTGTAGTTATTAATATAGTTTTTGGAACATTACCTGAAAAACTTGTTTTATTTGGTTTTGATAGTGTTAAATCTGGACAAATAGCACATTGGGCAATTGCAACACTATGTTTTGTCTCAGCGTTTGTTCTAATGATAGGACTTAAAGGTGGCCCACCCAACAAAGAAAAGGATAGTCCTTCTTTAAAAGAATTATCATTAAGCGCTATAAAACATTTTTATAAAAATAGAAAAATCACCCTAGCTTATTGCTCTGCCTTTATCGCAAGAGGCGATTTGGTCATCCTCGGTTCTTTTTTAACATTATGGGCTACTTCTGTTGGTATTGAAAAAGGATTACCTATAGAAGTTGCCCAATCAAAATCCACCAAAACTTTTGTCCTTACTCAAATCTCTGCTTTAGTGTGGACTGGAATAATTCTTTTCTTTATTGATAAAATTAATCGTATTACTTTTTTGTGTTTATGTATTTCTCTTGCTTCAATAGGNTATATCTCCATAGGATTTGTAGATGATCCAACCTCGAAAAATGCTCTTCCGTTTATTATTCTTCTGGGCATTGGGCAAATTTCAATTTTTTTTGGCTCACAATCACTTGTTGGCCAAGAAGCACCAGAAAAAGAAAGAGGAGCAGTTGTTGGTGGGTTTAACATTATGGGTGCAATTGGAATTATCTTTTGCTCAATTATAGGCGGAAGAATATTTGACTCAATCTCCCCAAACGCTACATTTTTTACAATTGGAGCAATCAATATTCTTTTGCTCCTCTTTGCAATTTATGTTCGATTTACNTCATCAAATCAAAAAAGCTGATAGAAAAAATTACAAAAACTATTGTAAATCTCTCGCTACCCTAAGACCAAAATGGTGATATGCAATATCCTCAGGATCTCTGCCTCTAAAAGATGTTCTGTGACGAGAAATTCTAGTTCGCCAACTCCCACTTCTTACTGATCTTTTTTTACATTGTCCAGAAACCTGAAATGCAGTTTCATCAGTGATGGTTTCATCGTAAAATTTTACTGAACAATCTTCTGTCCATTCCCATACGTTGCCGATCGTATCATACAAACCAAATGCATTAGGCAAAAAACTACCGATAGATGCAACATGTTTGAAACCATCATCACANTCAACTGACTTTGCAGCAGCATTATCGTTCGCAGCAGACCTTTTTTCTGAAGTTCCGGTTATATCAAAGACATTACCATATTTACAAATTTGATTAACATCTTCTCCCCAAGGCCACATCTCATCTGACCCTGCTTTAGCAACATATTCCCACTCAGCTTCTGTGAGAAGACGATATTTATGTCCAGTAAATTTTGCAAGCCAAGACACGTAAGCCTTTGCATCTTTCCATGTAATACAAACAACTGGTTCATTATCTTTTGGTAAACTATCTAGGCCAGGGTTTTTCCAATTATATCCATCTACTGACCCTTTTGCTCCCCAAACCTCACAAGAATTAGAGGGAGTATAGCCCGTGTCATCAATAAACAATCCCCATTCTAAGTTAGTAATTTCAAATGTCCCAGCTGCAAAAAATTTTGAAATAGTCATTTTTCTTATTGGCCCTTCAGGTCTAATCTCATTGCCCCTCATTCTTTCAGTCTTATTAGAGCCCATTATAAAACTTCCAGGAGCAATGATAGTCATCATTGGACAATCTTCACAGTCTCTGAAATTCGCTCCCCTATTTAGATCAACTCCGCTTGTTTCATTTGATAACGAGAGGAAAAGAAAGGAGAAAGTAATTATAAAAAATTTATATTTAAATTTTAAGAGCATTGTGTTTTCCTATAATAATTAACGAAGATTAATAATATCTATTTAAATTCATACCTGAGTACATGTGACTGACTTCTTCTGTATAGCCGTTAAACATAAGTGTAGGTCTTCTAAAAAATTCCCCTATTCTTCTTTCTCGACTTTGCGACCAACGAGGATGGTCAACATTTGGGTTTACATTTGCAAAAAAACCATATTCTCTTGGAGCCATCCTTTTCCAAGTATTCAGAGGCTCCTCTTTGGTAAAAGTTATTTTAACAATAGACTTAATTGATTTGAAGCCATACTTCCAAGGAATAACTAATCTTATTGGAGCCCCATTCTGATTAGGTAACAATTCACCATAAAGCCCAACTGCTAAAAAAGTTAAATCATTCATCGCCTCATCTAGTCTTAATCCCTCTATATATGGCCAGGGAAGAATTCTTCTTGACCTTTGGCCTGGCATTTCTTTTGGTCGATAAATTGTCTCAAATTGTATATATTTTGCAGACCCCATTGGCTCAAATTTTTTTATAATTTTTGATAATGGAATACCAATCCATGGTATTACCATTGACCACGCTTCTACACACCTTAAACGATAGATCCTCTCTTCCAAATCAATATCTTTTATGTAATCTCTAAGGTCTATTTCCCCAGGGTTAAGACACAAGCCTCCAACGTCAACAGTCCAAGGGAAAGGTTTAAAATTCTGAGATTTTTCTGAGGGATCATTCTTTGAGGTCCCAAATTCATAAAAATTATTATAAGTTGTGACATCAATCTTTGAGTTCAAAACATCATCACTATTTAGTACTGAATATCCTCTATTATAATTTAGAGTATTTTCTTTATTTCCTAAACTTTCTGCATTAGCAATATTTCCAAAAAGCTTGCCCCCAAAGTAACCAGAAAGGAAGAAAGAAGATGATGAAATTATTTTTCTTCTATCCATGAAAGACTGCTTAGGAGTTATTTCTGAATAACTAATTTTATTTTTTTTATTTCTCAAAAACATAATAATTGACCTTTAAATTAATAACATTTAAGCATCTCTCCAAAAACTTGGCAATAAGAATACAAAAAATATGAATAATTCGAGCCTCCCAACTAGCATTCCTATTGACATTAAGATTTTAGTAATAGAAGAGAAATCTTGATAATTAGCATTCATCCCTACAGCCGGTCCTACATTTGTTAATGAAGCAGCGGCGGTTGAAATTGAAACTTGGAAATCAGAACCTGTCAAGGCAATCAAGGAAGATAATAAAGCCCAACTAATGAGATACAATGTAAAAAAAGAAGTGACAGAGAATATTATATCTGATGATATATTATTATTTTCATACCTTACTACAAATACGCCATGAGGGTGAAGTAACTTGTCAAGTTGAGTTTTTAAAAATTTCAACATTAATTGATATCTAAAAATTTTAATTGAACCAGAGGTTGAACCCGAACATCCTCCTGAAAAGGCGAGAATTAAAACAAATACATACGCGCTCCCCCAATAACCTATATCAGAAGAACTAAATCCTGTTGTAGTAATAATTGAAATAGCATTAAATGATGAAAAGATAAAAGCCTGAACAAAGCTTTGGGATGTGGTTAACCAAAACCAAAACGTGAGTACTAACACCACCAAAAAACAAAAAGAAAGGAAAAATCTAACTTGACTGTTAGAAAAAATATCTAAAATATTTTTCCTAATAGCTTTAACATAAAGTGTAAAAGGCAAAACGCCAATTATCATAAAAAAGATAGCTGTAAATTTAATGTAAAGAGAGTCATAATACTCAAATGGCTTGTTATGAACAGAAAACCCACCTGTGGAAATTGTAGTCATCGCATAATTAACTGCATCAAAAAAATTCATTCCAAAAATGATATAACTTAGTAAACATGCTATTGTAAGAAGAAAATAAATGATTCCTATTGCAATGGCTAACTCAAAAGTTCTTGGAAGAGCCTTATCATTTCCCCTTAAAGGCTCAATAGTCATAAAATGCATCCCCCCTAACCTTAACAAAGGGAAAATAGCAATACTCATCACAATTATTCCAATACCACCAATCCACTGCAATAGAGATCTCCAAAGTAAAATCCCAGGCTGAACATTATCCAGATCGTCAAAAATAGTTAATCCAGTTGTGGTAAGCCCAGAAATACTTTCAAAGGTTGAGTCCACCAAACCAATGCTATCTATACTAAAAAGAAATGGTATAGCCCCCATAAAAGGTATAACTAACCATACAAGTGCAGTAAGAGAAAAAGCATCACGTGGAGTTAGTTTTTCAGCCTTATTTGAGCCAGCTAAAACTAAAGAAACACCCACAAATAATGTAAAAATAGAACTAAAAAGAAATACTACCCAATTATCACTTCCTGAAATTAAATCAGATATAAAAGGAAAAATCTCTATTATTGAAAAAAAAATAAGTATTATTCCTAAAATATATAGTATTCTTGACATAGAATATCCTGATAATT
>NZGX01000015.1 GCA_002691085.1 Rhodospirillaceae bacterium
ACTCTTGCTCTTCTTCTTCTTCAGCATCTGCTTCGGCTTCAGCAGCCATAAGACAATTCCTTCCTGTAAGTAAAAGCCATTAATTACGCTCCCTCAAGAAGGGCTTCCTGTGCTTTAGGTGGCATATAGGAAACCATTACATCGAGCATATTTCTTGGTGAGTCTCCTCTTGCAATCGCTTGAAGGCCAATTAATACAAGTTCTCTATATTCAGTTTCATATTGGTCATTAGTTTTGAGTACTGTAGACATTGGCATAAATATAACGTTTGCAATGTATGCTCCATATAAAGTTGTTAGAAGAGCAACCGCCATTGCAGGGCCAATTGATTTTGGGTCATCCATTCCCCCTAGCATAGCCACAAGTCCGACAAGAGTACCTATCATCCCCATTGCTGGAGCGATATCAACCCATGCACCATGGACACCAATTATTGCTTCATGTCTAACTTTCATTGCTTGAATTTCAATTTTGAGCATAGCAGTTAGTTTTTTTTCATCAGCACCATCTACTAAGAGCTGCATTCCTTTGGAAAAGAACTTATCAGTGGCTTCTTGGCCCTCTAAAGCCATCATACCGTCTTTTCTTGCCAAAGCAGCTAACTCTGACATTCTAGTTATCATATCTTCTTTTTTTGGTAGACCAGGCATAAAAATTTTGGCAATAGATCCCCAAAAGGCAATAAAATCGCCCATGGTACTCCTATACATAACTGCCAATGCTGTTCCCCCAAAAACAATCTGAACAGAAGGTACGTCTACATAAGCTCCAATACCTGCTGCGCTATTCATGGCTACTAAAATAAAGCCATTTGCTCCAAGAAAACCTAGTAATGCTGCAATATTCACGTCAAATCCCCGTTAAAATGTTGGCACTAAAGTTGCAAGTAATACTAGCAAATATGAGACCATTTTGGCTATAATTTAGAAAAGGTTTTAATTTATTTTTTAAAATCAATAAGAAAGGAATAATCCTAGTGTTTCAATTTTTTTGTATTATTTGTACTGCTTTTTTTGTTCAATTTCAACCACTTGCTAAAGAATATGATGTTACAGATTTTATACTTAACGGACAGGAAGCCCAATATGTAAACCAAAACCTTATCTGGCTTAGATGCTCAGCAGGTCAAAGGTGGACAGTTGATGAGACATGTAGTGGTCAGCCAATGCTTTTAACATATGATGAAGCCGTCTTGGCTTCAAATATTGCTTCAGAGCAATTGAATGGAAATTGGCGTCTTCCTTCTAGAGAAGAGCTTGAGGCTATAGTTTGTGATAGTTGTGGTCCTCCCAAAATTAACCATATTATTTTTCCAAATACGCCTAGTGGAACATTTTGGAGCAATACCCCATCAAGAAAGAAATTCTATTGGATAGTAAGTTTTTTTAATGGAAATAGCTTTGGAGTGGGCTTTAGAACTCAAAAAAGGTATGTAAGACTTGTTAAGCAATAATCATTATAGGTCTTTATTTTTCCTGTAAAAATAGAATTTAAGGAAAAAGACCACAAAAAATGCTATTAATATTAAATTACCTATTATTGGAGCATTTATAAATTTCTCGAATTTTATTTTCTGACCAAATATTAGGGAAATGAACACAATAAAAATTACAGATAGTAAGAATAGTCTGATTTTTACACAGAATTCGCAAGTAGAATGATTATTTTTATTTGAATTTTTTATAGCCACCTATCAGCCTTTCCCTCATTTATACTATTTTTTATGTTAGCAAGTATTTCTTCTAAGTTGTTTGACTCACTCACATTAACTATGAGTTCTTCATCACCTTTTGGAGTAAGAGGTAGGTAGTTTTTGCCACTTTTAATTGATATTACAAATGTATTCTTCTCTCTTCTTATTATATGATGACGATGGGGCCATTTACCTGAAGACCAAACTTCATTTACAATATTCGTAATTTTATCTTTTACCTTTTTTGAGTAGGTATATTCATTTGGGTTTTTCCAATAAATCCAATATTCGTCTATAAGCTTACATAAAGAAAATCTTTTCTGTTTTATAAAGCTATCAACTTTCTTTACTGCTCTCCCTCGGGCATTAGATTGCTTTATTATCCTTCGGTCTAGCATAAGAATTCCTGATGGATTACTATAAGATATTATATTATATAATATCTTTTTCTGCCTAACTAGAGAGATATCTCAATAAGTCTTATTGTATTGTTTACTTTATTAAGATATTTTTTTTTCCTGTCTTTTTTACCGGAATGATAACTTCCAATCGCATCATTCCAGTTGCCCTTATTTTTATGAAGTTTTTTCAGAAAACTCGCTGCATATCTTACGTTTGTATTCGGATTAAACGCTTCCTTAAGATTCCTAAATGCATTTGGGTGGTAGTGTAAGTTAACCTGCATACAGCCAACATCAATATTTCTTACTCCCTTTTTTAGGAGATATTTAACTTTTTTTATGGCGGAAGAACGAGTTTTAAAAAAGTATCCTTTTCCACCTGTATTAATTGTCCAAGGCCAAGGAGTTTTAAAGCTTTGAGCTCTATTTAGATTTTTTCCAGACTCAACTGAAGCTATTGCTGAAAGAAGATTCTTTGGAAAACCATTGATTTCATTATACCGAGATGCATACGATAAACATATATTTGATGCATATGATTTATTCGGAATCATAGTAAAAAAAATAATTAAAGAACAAAAAATAAATATTAGGTTAATTTTTTTTGGCACATTAATTCTACTTATACGTATTCTAAAGGTTATCAGTTATTAATTAATTCTCTTCCAATTTCTAAGCTCGTTTGTAAAATTCTTGCATTTGCTTGATAAGCCTGCTGAGTTTTAATGAGAGCTAATAATTCAGTTGTTACATCAACGTTGGACCTTTCAAGTGCCCCAAAAGTAATACGTCCATATGGTTCTGCACCTGGTGTCCCTATATTTGCAACTCCGCTATCTTCCGTTTGGGTAAAAATATTTCTTCCTTCTGCTTGAAGTCCAGGAAGTGATGCAAATCTAGCAAGCGATACCTGCCCAAGAAAAATCCTAGTATTCCTTCCTTCAACTTCACCGTATCTTGCAAAGATTTTTCCATTGGGTTCTGTTTCTAGTTGTCTTAATGTTAGAATATTTGGTAATGAAACTCCGTTTAGCTCTCTCTCTCCAAATTGTTTTGTTGGTTCTACAAAAATCGGACCTAGAACATTAGATATACTTTCATCATTTGGAGTGTTTTCTTCATCACTAGTACCAGTAGGTTGAAAAAAAAGAGGAGCATTACCATCAGAATCTACAATTTTACCATTATTACTAAGCACATAAGAGCCTGCTCTTGAAAAAAGTCTTTGGTCATCATTGATGCTATCTAAAACAAACATTCCATCACCTTCAACAGCAACATCCAATGTCATACCTGTGATATCTAATGAGCCTTGTGTAAACAACATTCTTGGGTCTTGTGATAGAGAACCAGCTCCTCTATAGGCAGTTGGAATTTGGCTAGCTGCATTTCTGTATATGTCGACAAAATTGAGATGAGATTTCTTAAAACCAGTTGTATTAGCATTAGCGATATTATTTGAAATAACTGCAATATCTCTTGAGTTTGCTTGGATACCAGATTTTACTGTACTAATCATATTCTTCTTTCATAAGTTATTTTATAATATAATAGCAAATTCAGGACCAAAAAATTAGATATACAACCTTAGTAGATTATTTTATTACTTTACAATATATAGTTGTATTTTTAATAGTTTTCTATTATAGGCTAGTTCATTTTATGTGGCATGGTAATTGCATTAACTCAATATATTAAAAATATCTTAATAGGTTTTATAATCATGCAGATAAATATAGAAGGTCAAGTAAAAGGGGATCTTTTAATTCAAGAGGGTATAGTTTTTGTTGGTGGCGAAATTAGTGGGGATATAGAAGCTTCAAAAGTGGCTGTACAAGAACAATCTAAATTTGACGGAAGATTAGTTGCAGATTTTTTGGTCAGTATGGGCCAAGTAAAAGGTGAATGTCATTGCAAGAAGATTCAACTAAAAGAGAATTCTGAAACCTCAGCAATCTTAATATCAGAGGATATAAGAATTGAAGATGGTGCAAAGATAACAGGCTCTATTAAGAATTTGCCGCAAAAATTATGATTTTATTAAACACTTTAAACTTAAACGGGTTAGAGAAATGCATTTAAAACTAAATGGTCAAGTTAATGGAGATCTATTAATTCAAGAGGAGACAGTTTTTCTTGGAGGGAGTGTAACCGGTGATATCGAGGCAGCAAAAATTGTTGTTCAAGAAAAGTGTGAATTTGATGGACGTTTGGTTGCAGATGCCCTTGTTATTATGGGGCACGTTAAGGGTGAATGTGTAAGTAATGAAATTTATTTAAAAGATAAATCTGTTACAGAAGCAACTCTACATTCTAATGATGTAAAAATTGAAATAGGTGCACAGTTAGGTGGTTCGATTAAAAACCTCGATAATGCTAATGGGTTAGATAAAAGTATAAAGAAATAATAAAAATGAATACAGATAAAGAAACTGTGGGAAGAGTAGAGGAAATTCGTACAAGATTATCTGGAGAATATTCTCAGAAAGAAAATCTCACAAATAAAGA
Source organism: Rhodospirillaceae bacterium (assembly GCA_002691085.1). Classification (GTDB taxonomy): domain Bacteria; phylum Pseudomonadota; class Alphaproteobacteria; order Rhodospirillales; family Rhodospirillaceae. The sequence goes on from NZGX01000015.1 coordinate 4,603, forward strand.
AGTTCGTCAGCTGATAGGCAATGAAAATATAGAAAAAATTTGGAAAGAAATAGAAAGGCAAATTCCAAGGTTACATATCGACATTAAGTCTCCTTGGGAATGGAGACTCATATCGGTATGCATAGGTTTACAAATCATAACCAATATTGCATTGATAACTTTTATTATATTAAAATTATGATCTTACTTTGAAGTCGCATCATAAACTCCATCCCAATCATTATCTAGATTAGTATTTTTAAAATGTTGTATTCTTTTATTAAATTCAGAACAAAATATTTGGCAGTTTTTATTATTATTTCTTATTTTTTCTAAAATTATTTTAGATCTATCCCATTCTTGGGATCTATAAGTATCAATAAATTTTGTAATAAGTGTAAAAACTATATCATTAGGTTCTTCAGATATATCATCCTTTAATGCAAAGATCCTAACAGGTAGATTTTTTCCCTTTACCCTAATCATATCTATTTCTATAAAAGAATTTTTTATATCACCAGTTCTAACATATTCTGAAACTAGTGTTGGGAATCCATAGGTTTTAGATTGACTTTCTAATCTGGCTGCTAGATTAACAGTGTCACCGATCACAGAATAATCAAATCTCTGAACAGAACCTACATTTCCAACTAAGCCAATTCCACTGTTTATTCCAATTCCAGCTTCTAATGGGAGTCTATTTTCCATAAGTAATTCTTTATTGAGTAACTGGATTCTTTTGTGCATTTCTTTAGATGCCATACAGGCTTTTATATTATGATTATTAACATCCAGCGGTGCATTCCAAAATGCCATGATGCAGTCTCCCATATATTTATCTACAGTCCCTTCATGTTCCAAAATAGCGCTGGTTAGGGGAGTAAGAAACCTATTTAGTAAGGAAACTAATTCTTTTGGATTATCAGAGTATTGTTCTGAAATAGTTGTAAATTTTCTTATATCGCAAAATAAGATTGTTAAGTGTCTTACTTCTCCTCCAAGTTGAATTAATTTAGGATTATTTGAGAGTTGCTGTATTACTTTTGGAGAAAGATATCTTTCGAATGTATTTCTTATTTGTTTTTTTTGTCTGTAGTTAGAGTTAAATTGTGAGGTTATTAAGAAAATATATGTTGAAATAACTGAAATAAGAAGTGGGGAAATATCAAATAAAATATTATAAGTCCACAGGAGATAATAACCAGAGAGAAAGATAGTAGTTATAGATGTGGCTGAAAAGATTGCTCCAACAATAGGTGATGAGAAAAATAAGATTGTTAGGAATAGGGAAGATACGATGATAGATATAATTAATTCAGCGCCAGAAAACCAGTCAGGACGCTTTAAAAAATCTTTTGAAATAATTTGCGCAATTGCACCTGCATATATCTCGGTGCCAGAAACATTCTCAGATAAGGGTGAGGCTTTTGTTAATGATAGTCCCTCTGCATTAGTTCCTATAATTACTATTTTACTTTTTATATCCTCTGGCTTAACCCTTTGTTCAATAACATCAAGTGCAGAAATAATTTTATAATCCTTTTTTAGTTTACCTCTTAACCATATTTCACCATTCTTGGTGGTAGGTATTTCTAATTTACCAATCCTTACAGAATCAAAAAAAATATTCTTACTAATTTTATTTTTTGGAGAATTTGTTTTGATTTGATACGTGTTAGTATTTTGATAAATTCTTATTGTTTCACTTATATTTGAAGGGAAAAGATTTGACTGAATGTTCAAAAATAAAGGGATACGTCTAATGACCCCATCGTTTGTTTGATCGAGAGTAACACCTCCAATTCCTTGTGAGTTTTGTTGAATATTTTCTAGAGAAACTATTGATCCAGGAAAATTTGGAAGAGAGCTGATTGGGTTTTGTCCTAGAATTACAAAACCAGCTTTTTTAACAGGTAAGTTCTTATTTTTATCATTTGTCGCCGTAAAACTTGATGTGACATTTCCAGATTGTTTAATGACGCTTGATAAAATACTGTCAGGATTTGGTATTAGTTTTATTATCTCCTCTATTCCCGATGTNTCTGTATAATTAGACCATATTTTTAAAATGTTTTTAGGTGAGGTCCTATCTTCTTCTGAAAAAATGAAGTCCAAAAGTATAGATGATGCTCCTAAGTTAGCCGACTCCATAACGAGCCTTGCAACTTCAACCCGTGACCAGGGCCACTGGCCTATTTTAGATAAAGAATTTTCGTCAATGTTTATAACTATAACATTATTAGTATTTTTTAATTCTGTAAGTGGAAATTTTTGGTACGTATCAAAAAGATAATTTCGAAAACCTTTTGAGATTCCGGCAGGATTTGTAGCGAATAAAATATTTACACTTATTACAAGCGCAAAACAATATATTAAGCTTTTATTCATTATTATTCCTAACATTTATCCTATAAAAACACTATCGCAAAAAAATAGGTACTATAGGGCAAAAAATGTTATATTGATAAATAATTTAGTTCATTAAAAAGACTTTACATAGATTGTATCATGCACCAAAAGTTTAAAAGTAATATATTTTTATCCATAACAATTTATATAATTTTTATATTTCACAATTGTTCTTATTCACAGGATTATGATTCAATTGGAGAAATGGAAGATATTATAAATAAGGTATTAAAAGAAGATTTGTATACAAGATTTACCCCAAAAGCTAAGATCATTCAAAATGAGAAAGTTATTACTAGAGAGGAAAGCTTTGCAAATGCAAAATTTGATGATGGAAGTTTAATTTCTATTGGGCCAGATTCATCAGTAATAATTGATAGTTGGATATATGACCCAGATAAGTCTCTAACTGATGGAGTAATTAATTTAGGTAAAGGTTTTTTAAGGTTTGCAAGTTCAAATGTAGGTGAAAATAAAGTTAAACTTACAGCAAATGCTGTAACATTAAGTCTTAGGGGTACTGTACTTGATTTTGCAAAGGAGAGAGACCAGACTGCTCTTGGTGTTGTTAGTGGTGAGGTAGAAGTAAATACTAAATTTGGGACAACTATTATTCCTGAGGGCTCCTTTTATTTTGCCAGTGCATCAAAGCCCCAAGGCTCTATTCTAACTTCACCTCCTAAACTATTATTAGATAAAATGGTTGAGACTTCATCAGTCGCTCTTAAGGCAGGAAAAGAAATTATATATCCTAAGCTAAAGTACCCTAGGATGCCTAACGGTAGAATTCTAGAATTATCCACCCTACACGGAAATATTAGTTTCTGTCTAAGAGAAGAATTGGGCGATAACAAATTAAGTTTATTTCATAATCTAACCGAGAAAATATCATATAAAATTAAACCAGACAAAATTATTCCTGATTATGCTCTTCTGCTTAATGGTATGAAGATAACAGCAAATAACATTGGCCCCATGGAAAGTATATTTTACTTTGGTAGCTTAGGAGTAATCGGTACAAATGTTGATGATAATGATAATCAATTATTTATTTCACTAAATAGATATAAAAGATTAGATGGTGAGTATAATGAGATAGGACGTGCTAGCTCTGGTTTTGATATTTTATACAAGATTAAGGAGGGAGTTTTATCTTTAAATGATTTA
>NZGX01000016.1 GCA_002691085.1 Rhodospirillaceae bacterium
CAAAGACTAAGGCTAAGCCAAAGACTAAGGCTAAGCCAAAGGCTAAGGCTAAGCCAAAGGCTAAGGCTAAGGCTAAGGTTAGGGCCAAATCTAGGAATAAAAGAAGATAAAAAAGATTAGAAATTAAGTCTAAGGAGTGAATTATGGCTAGTTCAAAAATAAAAGCTCAGATAATACAAAAAAATAAGAAGAAATTTAAAAATATTAAGATTGATGCAGTAACTTTAGACATTGTTGAAAGTGCTCTTAGGAACGCTCGTTTTGAAATGGATGCTACAGTATTTAGAACTGCTATGTCTCCAGGTATACGAGAGCAACATGATGCATTTCCATTAATTGCAGATAGAAATGGTAAAATGGTTGTTGGGCAATTTGGTTCTTTTATCTCTGGTTTTCTAGACAACTATGATGGCACTGTAGAAGAAGGTGATGTCTTCTTCACAAATGACCCTTATAAAGTTGAAGGTGCAATTAGCCACGCTAATGACTGGCTAATTATTCTTCCTATCTTTTACGACTCAAGGCTTGTTGGTTGGGCTTGTCACTTTGGTCATATGACGGATAATGGTGGCAAGGTTCCTGGTTCAATGCCAACAGATGCAACAACGATTTTTGAAGAGGGATTAGTTACACCCCCAACAAAAATTTACAAGCAAGGTGTTCTTCAAGAAACAGTCCTTGAGGTTATGTTGAATCAGGTAAGACTTCCAACATGGAACCGTTCTGATTTAAATGCAATTCTTGCAGCTTGTAGAGTTGCGGAAAAAAGAGTTAGAGAAATCTGTGATAGGTTTGGTGACGATGTTTATGTATCTGCAACTCAAGCTGCATTAGATAGAAATAAACGCGCAGTAGGGGGCCTGATAATGCAAGCTATAGGTGAAGACCCTGTCTCTTTTGAGGATTATGTTGATGATGATGGTCGTGGATATGGTCCTTATAAAATTAAGTGTACAATGTGGAGAGAGGGTAAGAATGTTGTACTTGATTGGGAAGGTACTGATCCCCAGGCTATTGGTTCAATAAACTTTTATCTTAATGAAAATATGCTCAAAATGTTTTGGGGTGTATATATGATTATGGTTTTTGATCCAGCAATATTATTTAACGATGGGTTTTATGACCTTGTTGATGTCAGAATACCTCAAGGAACGCTTCTTAAACCCAATTTCCCAGCTGCACTTTCCTGTAGAACTCATGCATTAGGGAGAATATTTGATACTTTTGCAGCCCTTCTTGGTCAAAAAGCACCAGAATTTCTAGCTGGGGCAGGCTTTTCTTCCTCGCCTCATTTCATGTATTCAGGAACAGACTCTAGGGGTGAATGGTATCAGCTTTATCAGATTGGATTTGGAGGCATTCCAGCAAGGCCACACGATGATGGTCCTGATGGCCATTCTATGTGGCCAAGTTTTACAAATGTGCCTCAAGAATATCTTGAAGCATATTTCCCTCTCCGTATTGAAAAACATGAAACTGTTGCAGATACAGGTGGAGCAGGGGTTTTTAGAGGAGGTAACGCTCTCAGAGTTGATTATTGTTTTTTGGAGGACGGAGAAATATCGATTCATGATGATAGATGGCTAACTTACCCTTGGGGTGTTAATGGGGGCGATCCAGGCCAAAGATCAATCAAAGTTATGTATCGTGGTGGTTATGAAACGGGTAAAATAGAGTATCATGAATCCAAATGTGATAATATAAAAGTAAGCAAAGGAGATATTCTTGCCTTTATCACATGGGGTGGTGGTGGCTACGGTAATCCCATCGAAAGAGATGCTGAAATAGTTGCACTTGAAGTCACAAGAGGGCTAGTGACTGTAAAGGGTGCAAAAGATAACTATGGTGTTGTTTGTTCAGAATCAGGAATTGTGAATTGGGATGCTACTGAGGAATTACGAAACGAAATTAAAGAAACCCAGCCTAAGCAAATGCCAATATTTAATAAGGGTCCAGAATTAGATGAGATTCTTGCTAAATGTAAAAAAGAAACTCATCTCAAGGCCCCAAAACCTCCAGTTTTTCAACCATCTAATGATGTAGCGGTTGCAGCAGAATAGTTAGTTATAATTATATCTTTTAAAACTCTTAAAAGGCGGTCTTTAACGACCGCCTTTTTTTGATATTAACCACTCTGTGGAATAAAGAATTTAGTGTTTATAGATTTATTATAAATGATTTATAATAAATCTAAATTGTGGATTAAAAAAATGAATATAATTTCGGAACATAAAAATTTATCAGCTCCAACTAAGGAGGAACTGGTTGATAAAGCTAAGAGCCTTAAGCCTTTGCTGAGCAAACAGGCAGTAGATGCTGAAGACCAAAGAAAATTACCTTATGAAACAATAAAACTTCTAACAGATGCAGGTTTACATAAGGTTTATATGCCTAGTAAGTTTGGTGGTTGGGAAATGGATTGGGGGGCTCATTTTGAAATCTCTCGAGAAATTTCTAAAGCTTGTGGTTCTTCAGGATGGATTACAGGATTGGTTTTTTCTCATGTAATTTGGGTTGCTAGATTTGGCGCAAAGGCCCAGGAGGAGTTTTTTGATAGAAACCCTGACCCAATAGTTTCGACAGGTTCTGCAGGCGGTGGAAAGTTAATCAAGGATGGAAGTAATTATATTTTAAATGGGAGATGGGGTTTTCTCAGTGGTGTAGATCATGCTAATGGGGCAATGGTTGTAGCTACTCAAGGAGATGAAAAGATTTTCACCCATTTCGTTTTATTAAATCCTGAAGATTGGAAAAATGAGAAAAACTGGACCTCAGAAGGGTTAAAAGGAACGGGAAGTCATAATATAACTGTAAATGAGGTAAAAATTCCTGCTCACAGGGTTATAGAAAGGGATCTTATGCTTGATAGAGACCCACCAGGGTCAAAGATTCATGATAGTTATATTTATAATATTAGAACAAATGCTTATCAAAAAAGTTGGTTTGCAGGAATATTGTTAGGTACGGCGATGGGGGCAATTGAAGAATATTCTTTTAGTACTAGTAAAAGAAAAGGCGCTCTGTTTGGCGAATCAATTGTAGACCAGGTCCCTGTTCAGGTAAGACTTGGTGAGTCTGTTGCTGAGGTTAATGCAGCAGGTCTTATCTTTGATGCATTTTGCAATATGCTTCATAGAAGAGGAGTTAATGGCCAAGATATTACAGGTAATGATCTTCTCTCTACAAAAAGAGATATTACTTTTGCTTCAAGGTTATGCGTTAAGGCTTCTGAAAGACTATCCGGAATGATGGGTGTTTCTGCTCAAACTGGACGCAATCCTGTTCAAAGGCATTACAGAGATTGTAGAACCGTTAGCACGCATATAGAGTTGCAATGGGACCATTCTATGTCTCCGACTGGTAAACACCTCTTAGGTTTGGATACAGGTGACCCTTTAATTGATAAAAATGGAATTGATAAAGGGGTTGCAGATAGCTCTCTTTATCTAGGAACCAGAGTTTGAGCAATTAATTTTTATTTAACCAATCAAATAATATCTCACAAAATTGAATTTTTTGTTCCTTCCCTGCAACTACATGAGCAAATTGTTTTAAATCAAGACCTTCAGAATTTCTTATACCTTCTTGAATAGGTTGGGTCATTCTTGGGCTTGTTACAACATCCATGTGACTATGAATTATTAAACTTGGGCATAAAATTTTAGATAGTTCATTTGTTACATTATGTTTTAAACATGCATGCATAAATCTTTGATGGGCTTTTAATCTTCCATTTAACTCTCTCCATGGCCCATCAGGCCCAAGAATTTTCTTGTGATTCTCATTAAAATAATCAGGTCTAAATGACATCATACATACGAAACGTTGAAAAGATTCCCAACCCATATCCTTATGAACATCAATAAAAAGGTTCATTTGTTCTCTAAAGAAAGGATCAGTAGCATCAGACCATGCTCCCATATTGAGCATTGATCTAACCATTTCAGGTCTTTGAATAGCCATTACTTGAGAAATACATGCTCCCATACCAACTAATCCAACCAGATGTGTACCCGATGTTTCTCCAAGGTGCTCGAGTAATTGAATGGCATCATTTGCATACATTTCTATAGAAGGATCGAGTAACAAATTATCATTCGATTCATATAAACCTCTGTAATCTATTATTATTACCTTGTATTGGTCAGTAAGGCCTCGGGGAAGGTGGTGCTCTGAGCCATGGCAAAAAGACCCCCAACCACCTTGAAGGAGTACAGGTGCTCCTTTTCCATGAATTTCATAATACATTTCATGATCATTAATTTTGACACTAGGCACAAATCAGCTCCTTGCAATTTTATTAAAAAAATATCTTATATTTTATTTATATTCTAAATGATAGAAAAGGAATGAAAAAATCTAGAATTTTGCAACAGATATCCAAATAATCACAGCTACAAGTACCCAAATGCTTTTAACAAAAAAAAGTGATATTCTCCTGTTTAAAGAAAGTTTACCCTCTCTCTCTGGTGAAGATCCATTTTTAAAAATATCTGCAATTGCCTCTCTTGCTTGAGGTATATAAAGCCTGATTCCAATTCCACACGCGATTATTGCGCTGAAAAGTATTAGTTTTATTGAAAGCCAATATGCTTCTATTGGGCCATTACCTGTCAAAGACAAGCTGGCAACTACAAAAAGTATTCCTGTAATTATAACCCTCAGAAAAAGATCAAGTTTTCTAAATATGTTCTGGAACTGTATATGCTTATGTGGCCTTTCTTCTCCTAAATTAGGATGATCTACCCAGTATTGATGCCATATACCAGCAAGCCATGCTAAACCTGCGATAAAAGCTAACAAACCTAGGTTTGATCCATAGCTGGCATTAAATCCCCATCCCCCCAAAAATGTAAGCGTAATTCCAAGCATTAAAAGTATCACCAAAGCGGATCGGGGTCCCATATCAAGAATTCCTGAGAGATTACCCATTGATGCTCTTGTTTCAATTGTTAGATTAGGGTCACGTAATTTTTTTGCTGCGGAGTAAACACCCATATCTGTTCCCAACCAAATACCGGCCATGACTATGTGAAAAAATTTTATAATTATATAAGGTTCAAACATGGTTCCCATAGATTATGCCTTTCAATTATTGTGAGCTTTTAATTTTTCAATTAAGGCGCTTGATTTCATTACATCAGCATATCTTCTTCCAACATCCCTTAAGTTTTCATTATGTGGGGCCTCATCCATATCACCGCAACAGTCCTCTGGAACAATTACCCTGTAACCATATGAAAAAGCATCATTAATTGATGCTCTAACACATCCTGAAGTTGTACATCCAGTTATTATTACTGTGTCAACATTTTGTTTATTTAGAAAGTTAGCGAGTGGTGTTCCAAAGAAAATAGAAGGTGCATGTTTCCAGAAATTAAAATCGTAATTTTTTTCATAAACCCTTTCATCCATCTCTGTTTGTGGGTCTCCATAAAACCATCCGTCATATAAACTTCCAATTTTCCAGTATCCCATATCTTTTTTGGACCCCCACCCGACTCGACAACTTGCAACTGGTAATTTTTTCTTTCTAGCAAAATCAAGAAGTTTGGAGGTTTTTATTACAGCATTATGAACATGACTTGATTTACCTAATGTATAAATTGGATTTGTAAACCCAACCTGAAAGTCAACCACTAATATAGCTGGTCTTTCTCCTATACCAATACTCAATTCTCCATATGTAGCATCTTTATATTTAGTTTCAGACATTAATTACTACTACCCTTCTTTTTCTTTTAAAATTTTATTAACTAACTTAAAATCCTTAACGTTATCTACATCTATTGGACCTTCTGCCCAAGGCATAATTACACAACTAACTTTTGCTTTAATTGCTTTAGATATTCTTGATGCTACATCATTTAATGACAGCATTTGTAGTTTATACATTAATAGAGAAGTTATTCCAAAAGCTCGAGCAATTCGCATAGGTTTCTTGCCGAATTGCCCCCCAGTCGCAAATGGTTTCGCTCCGTTCACTCCTTTATCATTTTTGACAGCATATAGGTTACAGCTTGAATACTCATCATCTTTTAACTTGTGAAAGGCCCTTGCTCCTTCAGGGTATTTATCAATAATGAGTTTGGCCCTAGTCATTGCAATATATGCATCGCAATTGGATTTTCTAATTTCTGAGCAAAAAAAACTTATCATTTCAGGGGTATGCAATGCATTATCACCTGCAGTTATTACTAAGGGGTATGGGTTAGGTATATCTTCTACTGCTGATAAAATGCTATTTGATAGATTATTTTTACTTATTATTACTTGAACTTTCTGCTCTTCGATCCATAGTTTTATATTATTAACCTCATTAAGTATTTCTGGATTATCAATTGATACATAAATCTTATTAAACTCATTGCTTTCAATGAGTGTTTTAACAACTCGCTCAATCATTACTATTCCATTAAGTTCAACGACACACTTATGGGTTCTATTTTGTAATTTTGCTACTTCATCATTAATGCCTTTTCTACTTGCTGCAAGCACAAGAGCATTAAAGACTTGTTTGTTGTTGATAGAATTATTAATTTGTTTATCAGCCATACTTGATTTTAACCTAAACCATTATCTTTCTCTAGAACTCTAATTAAGAAATTAATACTCATTTGCAAAGGGAAATTAAATGCCGAAAGGCCTAAAAAATCTAATTGGCAGATTTTCAGGATTATTGAAGATAAATCTCTGGTTTTCTGATGTGATTTTTTCAAGAGTTTTCAAAAATGCAGGTTTTCTTCTTAGTGGAAAGACAGTAACTGGATTACTTGGGTTAGGATATCTGAGTTTAGCTGCTCATGGGCTTGGTTTAGAAGAATTTGGTTTACTTATCTTAATACAAACTTACGTTCAGGTTGTCATTGGCTTAACGACTTTTCACTCTTGGCAGGTAGTTATCAAATATGGCGCTGACACCTTAAATTCTAATGATATTATAGGTTTTCAGAAGCTTATTTCCTTTACAACATTATTAGATATTATGGGCGTGCTAACTGGTACTACTTTAGCTTGGACTTTAGCCCCAATATTAGGTCCTTTTTTGGGCTGGGATGGTGATACAATTTATTATGCAAGAGTATATAGCCTGCTTATACTCTTTACGATTGTAGCTACGCCAACGGGAATTCTTAGGTTATTTGACCGTTTTGATTTGTTGGCATGGCAAGTTATTATTACTCCTGCCTTGCGTCTTTTTGGGGTGATAATAGCAGTGTTAATTGATGCTCCTATTTGGGGATATTTGGTCATTTGGTTTTTTGCCTCAATTGCAGGAGGTCTTACTCTGTTAATTCTTGGTTGGAAGGAGGGAGAGAGACAAGGGGTATTAGTTAGAATGAATTGGAGTGTTAGGGACGTTACGAAAGAACATAAGGGAATAATAGGGTTTAGTCTTGCTTCAAATTTTAATTCTTCGTTACAACTTGTTACAGGCCATTTAAGCACAATAATAGTAGGCTTTATTGCAACTCCAGCCACTGCTGGTCTTTTTAAAGTCGCAAGGGAGGTTGCAACTGCAATAACCAAGCCTGCAGAATTACTTACACAATCAATTTATCCTGAATTTGCAAAATTAGGTACTACTAAAAAATGGTCAAATTTTAGTTCTTTACTTTNGCGTTCTGCTTTCACAGCAGGTTTTTCAAGCATAATTATTGTATTATTCATGATTTTTTTTGGAAGAGATTTCCTTAATATTTTCTTTGGTTTGGAATTTCAGCAGGCTTATTCAGTTTTACTTCTTCTTGTGCTTTCAGCCTGCATTACTATTGTTGGCTTTTGTTTTGATCCCGCTCTTTATGCCATGGGGTTGCCTGGACTAGCCCTAAGGGTTAATGCATTTGTAGTTATATTAGTTTATTTACCAATGTTAGTTCTTTTTACCAAATTTATCGGTTTGGTTGGCCCTGGATTTGCGTTACTTTCTTCTACAATCATAACGTTTATCTCTCTAGGTTTTCTTGTAAATAGAAAGCTTAGGCAAAAAATCTCGGAAATTGATTAAAGAAAAAAACCTTGTTTTCCTGCGGCATTCAGCAAGCAAACAAATTTGTCAAGTCTATATTACACCATATATTGTGTTATATTTTTCCAAAATACGCAAAATATAGTTGACGATCCTTAATATGAATATTAACACAATATGTCGTGGTTATTTTATTAGATGCCGCAATATAAAGGGATACAGGGATTATTGCACTTTTTGTAGGTCTATTTGTCTGAGGCGCCCTAGTGATATGTTTCATGGGCTTTCTTGCATTATTCCATACTCTAGGGTGATTGTATTCTGCCATTAAGGGTGGTTTATTTTATTATAAAAGGGTTGTTAAATGTCTCAGGTGCTGAAATCAAAAACAAATGATATTGTAATAAAAACACCAGGTAAGGTGTTTCCAATCTCTAAAGAAAAAAAGATAGCATTAGTTACTTCTATCAAAACGGATGAAAACCGTGATGCTAATCTAACTGACTTTGGAAAAGCAACTTTGGCAGATAGGTATTTGTATAAGGATGAATCTTATCAAGATATGTTTTCCAGGGTGGCATCTGCTTATCAGGATGATATAGAGCATGGTCAAAGGATATATGACTATATGTCTCGTTTATGGTTTATGCCCGCAACCCCAATTTTATCTAATGGAGGAACTGACAGAGGTCTTCCTATTTCTTGTTTCCTAAATTCTGTTAATGATAATCTTCAAGGAATTGTTGATACTTGGATGGAAAATGTTTGGCTTGCCTCTAGTGGTGGTGGAATTGGTACCTATTGGGGTGACGTGAGGTCTATTGGAGAAGGAGTTAAAAATTCAGGGCAGACATCTGGAATCATTCCATTTGTAAGAGTTATGGACTCTCTAACTCTTGCAATTTCTCAAGGTTCTCTAAGGAGAGGCTCCGCTGCTGTTTATCTTGATATTCACCATCCCGAAATTGAAGAATTTCTTGAGATTAGAAAAGCATCTGGTGATTTTAATCGTAAGAGTTTGAATCTCCACCATGGGATTAATATTTCAGATAAGTTTATGGAGGCAGTGCGAGATGATAAACTCTTTGACCTAATTAGCCCTAAAGATAAAACTGTTCGTAAATCAATAAACGCAAGGGAATTATGGCAAAAAATTCTCGAGCTTAGGATGCAAACTGGTGAGCCATATTTAATTTTCTCAGATACAGTAAATAGACAAATGGCAAAACATCAGCGTGACCTTGGCTTAAAAGTAACAACATCAAATTTATGCAGTGAAATAATGTTACATACTGGGAAAGACCATAATGATAGAGAGAGAACAGCAGTTTGTTGTCTTTCTTCCTTAAATGCAGAGAAGTGGGATGAGTGGTCAAAAAATGAAGATTTTATTCCAGATGTTATGAGGTTTCTTGATAATGTTCTTCAAGATTTTATTGATAGGGCACCAGGAAGCATGGCTCAAGCTGCATATTCAGCCCATAGAGAACGATCAGTGGGGCTTGGTTTGATGGGATTTCACTCTTTCCTTCAATCCAAAGGAATCCCTTTTGAAAGTGCAATGGCAAAGTCCTTCAATATAAAAATTTTTAAACATATGAGAAAAGCGGCTGACATAGCTTCTTTAGAGCTTGCCAAGGAAAGAGGGGCGTGTCCTGATGCAGAAGACAGTGGATTAATGGCTAGGTTCAGTCACAAACTTGCAATAGCTCCTACTGCTTCTATAAGCATAATTTGTGGAGGGGTAAGTCCTTGTATTGAGCCAATGCCTGCAAATATTTATACTCACAAGACTCTGTCAGGGTCCTTTGCTGTAAAGAACAAGCATCTTACTGCGTTATTGGATGAAAAGGATATGAATACAAATGCTATATGGGACTCGATTCTAGAACATGAAGGGTCTGTTCAGCATTTAGAAGGGTTAGATGAGGAAGAGAAAGAAGTATTTAAAACAGCTTTTGAGATTAATCAGCGTTATGTAGTTGATTTTGCCGCTGATAGGACACAGTATGTTTGTCAGGGACAGTCTATAAACCTTTTTCTTGATTCAGACGTAGATAAATGGGATCTGATGATGCTACATTGGAAAGCTTGGGAACAAGGAGTCAAAAGTCTTTATTACTGTAGGTCTAAGTCAGTCCAAAGAGCAGCTTTTGCTGGAGGTGTCGAGGCCGATAACACGAATGAAAGGACTCAGTTTAATGTTGGGACAAAAACGGATTATGAGGAGTGTCTGTCTTGTCAGTAATTTGGATATTTATGGGATAGCAAAATGTTGGATGAAACTAAAATAATTAATAAACCTGGTTTATTGACACCGAGTCATAGTTATAAACCTTTTCGCTATCCTTGGGCCCACGATTTTTGGAAACGACAGCAACAAGTTCATTGGATGCCTGAAGAAGTTCCTTTAGGTGAGGATTGTAAAGATTGGGCTGATAAACTTACAGATCCTGAAAGAAATTTACTTACACAAATATTTAGATTTTTTACTCAGTCAGATGTTGAAGTTAATGATAATTACATGGAGAGATATAGTCGTGTTTTCAAGCCAACTGAAATAAAGATGATGTTGGCTGCATTTTCAAATATAGAAACTGTTCATATTGCCGCTTATGCACTTCTTTTAGAGACCATTGGTATGCCTGAGACAGAGTTTGAGGCATTTCTGCAGTATGAGGAAATGGCAGCAAAACATGAGTATATGCAAAATTTTACTGTAGACAATAATGCAGAAATTGCAAAAACACTTGCAATGTTTGGTGGTTTTACAGAGGGGCTTCAGTTATTTGCAAGCTTTGCAATGCTTCTGAATTTTCCTCGTCAAAATAAAATGAAAGGTATGGGACAGATTGTCACTTGGTCAGTCAGAGATGAAAGTCTTCATTGTGAGGGAATGATCAAGCTTTTTCATACGTTTTGTCAGGAAACAGGTTGTCTTACAAAGTCATTAAAGGATGAAATCTCTGATTGCGCAAAGACTGTTGTGCACTTGGAGGACCAGTTTATTGATCTTGCGTTCGAGCTTGGTTCTGTTGATGGAATGGAGCCTCAGGATATAAAAACTTATATAAGATATATTGCTGATTGGCGTTTAAAACAGCTTGGCTTAGCTCCGGTTTATGGTATTTCAGATCATCCCTTGGACTGGTTATCACAAATTCTTAATGGTGTTGAGCATGCCAATTTCTTTGAAACAACAGCAACGGAATATTCCAAGAATGCCACTCAAGGTGAATGGCATGGTGCAGATGGAGTTTGGATGCACTTTGATAAAATAAAAAAGAATGGAAACAAATTAACTGCGTGATTAAAGTAAGTTATATCCAAAATATTTACGATAACAGTTTTAATTTTTTTTTAATTATCGTTGAATAAATACAAAATATTTATATAAAAGTATTTTAATCATTATAGAGATGGCTGGGGCGGCAGGATTCGAACCTGCGATGCCGATACCAAAAACCGGTGCCTTACCGCTTGGCCACGCCCCAACAAAGACATAATAAAATAAAGTAACCATACTCGCAATTACTTCTAATCATTTTTTATAATTAAATTAAATCTAATTTTACTTTTTCTATTTCTCTTATGAGTCCTTTTTTGGTTAGGATTTGATTGAGTAACTTGTAGCTCCCATCTTCTCTGTAGAGAACATATAAAGGTATTCCTGAGCGATTATAGGACTCAATTGTTTTGCTTATTTTTTTACTTCTCTTAGTCCAATCAGCCTTAAGGTAAGTAACCCCATTATTCTTAAAGGATTCAAGCACTTCATTGTCAGACAAAACATTTTTTTCATTAACAATGCATGTAATGCACCAAGCAGCAGTAAAGTTAATAAGAACTGGTTTTTTTTCATCAAGCAATATTTCAAGGTATTCTTGAGAAAATTCTTCTGAGATATCATTGTCTAATGAACTGGCATCAATTTCTGAACCTTTATTAAAACTCTCGTTTAGTGGAATAATCAGAGCAAGTGACAAGAACAACATAATGATTATATTAATAGTTGATTTAAATAATATCCCTTCAACCCTTCTACCAAAAAGCCAGCAGGAGATACTTATTAATAGTAATCCAAAAATAATTATTCCAAGGCCGGAGCTACCTGTTAGTTGAGCCCCTACCCAAACTAGCCAACCACAGGCTGCGTACATTGGGAATGCAAGAAATTCTTTTAAAGTATTCATCCAACTACCTGGTTGTGGGAGAAACTTAAATAGGGGAGGGGAAAATACAATTAAAAGGAAAGGTGCTGATAGCCCAAGTGCTAAACCTTGAAAAACAACTAATGTAATCAAAATATTCTCTGAAAGTGCATATCCTATTGCTGGTGCCATAAATGGAGCAGTGCAAGGCGATGCAACAACAGTAGCAAGTATTCCGGTTAAGAAGGAACCAAATTTTCCATTTTGTGTATTCAGTGAAGAACCTATATTCATTAGGCTCGATCCAAAGTTAAAAACACCTGAGAGACTTAGTCCTGATGCCAACATAACATAGGATAAGATTGTAACAAAATAGGCTGATTGAAGTTGAAAACCCCAACCCACTCCTTGATTATTAAGTTTTAGAATAATTAGTATTGTTGAAAGAAGGGCAAATGAAATCATTACGCCAAAAGAATACGCAATGGCTTCTTTCCTGGCTTCAACAATATCTTGTTTATTTATAATAGAAATTATTTTCAGCGATAGGACAGGTAATACACATGGCATTAAATTAAGAATTACTCCTCCCGCGATTGCAAAAAGAAACGCTAAGATTAAATTTAAACTGTTGTTCTTTAGTTGCTTTTCTATCTTATGGTTTTCACTTGTTTCAATAATTGTATCAGAAAATTTAAAAGAATTTATATTAATTTTCTCTTCATCCTCTATGGTAATTACTCCACTAATGGGAATATTAATTAATTTATCTGATTTGGTTTTTACTTTAATGCTTATAATATTTGGAAGAATTGAAACTTCTTGATTTGAATTATTAATTATTAAATTTGACTCATAAGGAAAGAAATTAATTTTAAGATTATTAATTTTATTAATTTCCATTATAGAATTTAGATCTCTGTTTAAATTAGGCTTAAATGGTATATATATTGTCAATAAGTCTTTAGATTGGGTTATACTTGGTAACGCATCTAATTGTTTTGGGAGATTAAGATTATTTTTCTTCGAGGCATGATCATAGTTGCTTTTGGATTTGTCTTGGTTTTGTTTATCTAGTATTGAAACATCTAATCTAAACTCACCTTCTTCTGGGATGCAGATTTCACTGCAGACAAGCCAATTAGCTTTTGCAATTATACTTTTTTTACCAAGGGAGGCTTCTTTAGAAACTTTAATTGATGATGCTAGAGTGACTTCATTACTATATCCAAAATTTGTAAGATCCCCATATGGAAGTCTTTTTGGGGCAGGCCAAGTTATTGGTCCAATACTTATCCCTGGTGGAAGTTCCCACTCAATCGCTAGGGGATACCCAGAATCTCCAGGATTAACCCAATATGTGTGCCATCCTTCTTCTAGGAAAATTTTAAAATTAATGAAGGTACTCTCATCTCTAATCAATTCGTTGTTTTCAATATAAAATTGTGAAGAAGATATATCAGAAATGATTCTATTAGAGGTTATTTGTGACAACGCAGGATTATGCATAATCAGGAAAAAAATTGATATTATAGATATGATATTAGTTTTTATTATGTAGCCGATCATATTCTTCATCTTTATTATTATCATGTTTGACTATATTAACTAACTTTTAACCTAATTTTACTCTTTTTTATCCACCAATTAGGTTTTTTATTTTTAATGAGTTTATACGCAATATCCATATCTCTTTTATTAGAGTAGAGTGCAAAACAAGAAGGTCCCGAGCCGCTCATTCTGACTAAATCTGAACCTTGAGTTTGGGCAAGAATGTCCAGTATATCTCCAACGACTGGTTCTTTTTCTAAAACAATATCTGTAAGGCTATTTTTTCGTCTTTTCAAGTAGGCAATTAAATCTTTGGGAGAAGTTTGTTCAGAATAAGAAAAAGTTTCAGGGTTTTCAATAAAGGGTCCTCTAAAGGAAGAGTAAATATTATTAGTAGAAATATATATATTTGGATTAACAACTAATGAATATAAGTCAGGGATAAAATTAATTGGAGAAACTTCTTCACCAATACCACCCAATATTGCACTTGTGCCTTGTAAAAAAAAAGGAATATCAGCACCGAGTTTGTATGCTATTTCCCTACTATTTATTTTAATTTTTTCTTTTGAATGCCAAAGCTTTAAGCATTCTTGAATAGCAACAGCTGCATTAGAGGAGCCGCCTCCTAAACCAGCTGCTATTGGAACTTTCTTGTTAAGTATTACGGTAACTCCTAAGTCAATTTTTAATTTTTCTTGAATTAGCTTTAACGCTTTAATGATAATATTTTCATCGGGAGGGCCAAGTTTATCACTTTCTTTTCCTTTAATTGTTAGGTTAATGTCATTAGACAAGCCAAAAGTAAGAATATCATGTATATCTGTGAATACAGTAAGTGAGTCTATTTCATGGTATCCATTATCTAGTTTTTTTTTGATTTCAAGGTATAGATTTATTTTTGAAAATGATTGTCTTGAATTCTCAATTATTTTTTGATCAATCATTATTTATTCAAGCCCATTTTTGATCTTTTCTTTTATAGCATCTTTTTGACCTTCTTCTTTAATGTTAACAATTGCATGGTTCCACTGAAAAACTGCTTCTAATCTTCTACCTACTTTCCAATATGCATCTCCAAGATGATCATTAATTGTTGGGTCTCCAGGCCTTAGTGAAACAGCTCTTTCTAGATATGTTACTGCTTCATCATAATCCCCCATCAAGAATGTTGCCCAACCAAGGCTATCAATTATATATCCATCTTCTGGTTTTTTTTCAGCTGCTAGAATTATCATCTCCTTAGCTTCCTTTAGATTTCTTCTTTGATCGAGCCAAGAGTAACCAAGGTAGTTAAGAACATCCGCTTCTCCAGGGTTGAGGTCTAAAGACTTAATAAGGTCTATTTCTGCTAGATCCCATTTGTTAGCTCTTTCTAATGCTATTCCTCTCGAATAGTAAAGATACCAAAGTACTGATCCATTATTTTTACTTACGTCAATTGCCTTGTTATAATAATCAATAGATTTTAGAAATTTTTTATCAAATCTATAGATGTCACCAAGAGAAATAAACGGAGATACCAGCGTCGGGTTATCGATTGATATTTTAACTAACGTATCTATGGCATCGATAGTTTTATTCATTGAAATAAAGTTCTCAGATATTCTTAATTGCGCCATAGTGTATCCAGGATTAATTTTTTTGATTGACCTTAATATCTCAATCGCATTTTTAAATTGGCCACGTTGTCTTAGTAAATTAGAAATATCGTACTTTAAAAGTGTCAAGTTTGGATTTAAATAGAGCGCTAATTGTCCATAGGCAAGGGATAATACTCCAGATCCTGAACCATTTAATGATATCTGTAAGTGCATTATTGTTCTTAATGCTTCAGAAAAACCTAAGTTAGCGGTTATGTTCTCCTTTTTTATATTATTAAGGTATTTATCTAGGTATTGATCTAATACAGGAGAAGGTTCTCTTAAAGACTTAAAGTCTTCTAGAACTTTTTTAGCTTCATTATTTTTCCCCAGCCTGTTAAGCCCATCTAATATTATCTTTAAGAAATATAGTGGCTGGTTTGATATATTTTTAGAAACCTCTTTGTAGCAATCTAATGCTTGTTTTTTTTTATTGTAGTATTCATTGATCATACCACAATTTAAATTATATATATTGTACCATTCTCTCTTCTCAGTATAAGGTTTTAGTGCTTCAAATGTATCTTTATATTCTTCTATAGGCAATCTTGACCAAGCTTTAAGTAGGGGGAGTGCAAACCCTATAAAGGAGTCAGCTTTTATATTTTCAATTTCTACTTTGGATTCATAAAAGCGTTTTTCTTTATATTTAATAATTGCATTTGCTAAATGTACTAATGTTAATTTTTTCGGACTTTTTAATAATTTCTCTGTAAGTGCCGATAGGTCATTTATTTTACCTGCTTGTAGTTTCTGGATAAAAGTTTGGACGCTTAGATTATCGTTATCTGGGTCAAGCTTTAAAGCATTCTCAAAAAAATATGATGCTTCGTCAGGATTCTTATTACTTCTTGCATGTAAGCCAGATAGATAAAGACCAGATAGGGTGGTTTCTCTTGCTAAAGTATATTTAAAGAGATGCGGTCCAGAGTTTGATAATATTAGTAAAAAAAATATGATAAAAGTTATAATTTTCATTTGATCTGATTTCTACATATTTGGATAATTTGGTCCATCTCCACCTTGTGGTACAGTCCAAGTGATATTTTTGCTCGGATCCTTAATATCACAAGTTTTACAATGAACACAATTTTGCGCATTAATTTGAAATCTATTATTTCCTTTTTCGTCAGGAATAATTTCATAAACTCCAGCTGGACAATAGTTTTGTGCTGGTTCCGCCCATTCAGGTAGATTTATTTTTACAGGGATTGAGCTGTCCTTAAGCTTTAAATGTGGTGGCTGGCTTTCTTGATGGTTTGTATTTGAAATAAATACTGAACTTAACTTATCAAAGGAAATTTTCATATCAGGTTTAGGATACTTGATTGGTTTACTATTTTTTGCAGAAATTAGAGTATCTGCGTCTTCTTTTTTACTTCTTAATGTTAAAGGTAAGCCAATTTTTAAATTATTCATCCACATATCAAGTCCACCAATCATCATACCTATTATTGTGCCAAACTTTGTCAACAGGGGTTTGATATTTCTCACTCTGTATAGGTCTTTATAAATAGAGGAGTTATTCAAATTTTTTTGATATGTGTAGAGTTCATTTCCCTTACCACTTTCTATTTCACTTATAATGCTTTCAGCTGCCAACATGCCAGATTTCATAGCATTATGAGTTCCTTTTATTCTTGGCACGTTAACAAACCCTGCTGAGCAGCCAATGAGTGCTCCACCTGGAAAAACAAGCTTTGGAAGGGATTGGATTCCACCCTCTGTAATTACTCTTGCTCCATAAGAAATTCTTCTTCCTCCATTGAGTATTTTACTTATAACTGGGTGATGTTTGAATCTTTGAAATTCCTCAAAAGGTGAGAGGTAGGGGTTCTTGTAGTTTAAATGAACAACAAAACCGATTGAGATTTGCGAGTTATCAAGGTGGTAAATGAAGGCACCTCCACCTGTATCATTTGATAATGGCCAACCAAGAGTATGACAAACCTCTCCCTCTTTATGATTATCATTGGGTACTTCCCATAGCTCTTTTATTCCAAGTCCAAATTTTTGCGGATCTGAATCTTCATCTAGGTTAAATTTCGAAATTATATGTTTTGCAAGTGAACCTCTTGCCCCTTCTGCAATAAGCGTATATTTACCTATCAATTCTATACCTGGTTCAAAGTTATCAGTTTTTTCACCGTCTGGTCCAATTCCCATATCTCCAGTAGCTACACCTTTTACTCTTCCATTAGAATCAAATAGAACCTCAGCTCCGGCAAACCCAGTAATTATTTCGACTCCAAGTTCTTCTGCCTTCGAAGACAGCCACCTGCATACATTACCCAAACTTACAATATAATTCCCATGGTTATTCATCAGAGGAGGTAAAAGAAAATTAGGTATTGAAAAGGACTTTTTTTTGGTTAGAAATAAAAATTTATCATTCTTTACTTCAACTTTTGTTGGCCATATATCGGTTTCTTCATTTCTCCATTTTGGGAATAATTCATCCAATGCTATTGGGTCAATAACTGCACCAGAAAGGATATGTGCACCTATTTCTGAACCTTTCTCGAGTAAACAAATAGATATATCTTTATTAATTTGGTTTGCGAGTTGTTTTAGTTTGATCGATGCAGATAAGCCAGAAGGACCTCCTCCAATGATAACAACATCAAATTCCATCGATTCTCTTTGCATTCTTTCATTCCCTCATCAATAGTGGTCTTAAAAAATTGTTTTTGAAACTAGTTTAGCATGATAAAAACATTATTATGATAAATAGTAACTCTGAAGATAAAATTCCACCTGAAACTTTGCTCAAATTATACGTTGATTTTGGTATAGATGAAACAATAGGTTTCAAATCAAAGGATTACTTAGCAATTCTTGATAGAATTGAAGAAGATAGAGATAGTATTGATGGTATTATAAACAATAAGTTACCTAAAAAGGTAGAAGCGTCATCTCAAGAGACTTCTAGGAACCTTCAAACTCTTGATGAATTGAGACAGTCATTAGAAGGTATAAAAGATTTTTCTTTGAAATTAACTTCCAAAAATACGGTTTTTTCTGATGGAAATCCAACTTCTGATCTCATGGTAGTTGGCGAGGCCCCAGGAGGTGAGGAAGATTTGAGCGGATTGCCATTTGTTGGCCCTTCTGGAAGGTTATTAGATGAAATGTTATCTTCTATAGGGTTTACCAGGAAAAATAATATTTATGTTACTAATGTAATTCCTTGGAGGCCTCCAGGTAATAGAAGACCTACTCCTGATGAAGTAAATTTCTGCTTACCTTATTTATTGCAACATATAAAGATTATAAAACCAAAATTACTTCTTTTGTTAGGTGGATTAGCAGGAAGTTCATTATTAGGAAAAGTTGATGGTATAACAAAATATAGGGGGAAGTGGAGTGAATTAGTCATAAGTGATGAAGGTAAGGATCTAAAAATACCATGCTTAGCTACATTCCATCCTGCATATTTACTTCGTTCGCCTCATCAAAGAAGACTCTCTTGGAGGGATCTTTTGGAGGTAAAAGAAAAGTTAAGATCTATCGTGGGTTAATTTTATTATGTTAGAAAAAGTACATAAAAAAGATTTTACAGAAATAAATATATCTATACTTACAATAAGTGATACTCGAAGTCTTTCTTCGGATACCTCAGGTGCTTATCTTGAAAAAGAGATTATTGATTTTGGTCATAATGTTATTTCACGAAAAATAGTTCCTGACCAGATTGATAGTATAGTAAATATATTAAATACTTGGATAGATGATAAAAATGTTGATGTAATTATTACAACAGGTGGGACTGGACTCACTGGTCGTGATGTTACACCTGAGGCATTTAATGTTGTGATAGATAAAGAAATTCCTGGCTTTGGTGAATATTTTAGGTACATAAGTATAGAAAATATCGGGACTTCAACAATTCAATCAAGGGCTTTGGCGGGTTTAGCAAAAAAAACATATTTATTCGCCCTTCCTGGGTCAAATGGAGCAGTAAGAGATGCCTGGGAAAAGATACTCAAGTACCAGCTTGATGTTCGTCATAAGCCTTGTAATTTTATTGAATTGATACCAAGATTAAACGAAAAATAAGTAACTTATGCCTGACTTTTTTTTTGAGAATTGTACAAAAGGAGATGTGGTAGGCATTGATGAAGTGGGAAGGGGTTCTTGGGCTGGTCCTGTTGTGTCCTGTGCTATTTTAATTCAAGGAAAAAAAATTGATGAAGGCCTATTTAACTTAATCAAAGACTCAAAGGAAATGTCTTCCTTATCAAGAACGAGTATATATAAAAAAATAATAAATAATAAAATTTTTCATGTTGGAGTTGGACTTTCTTCTGTTGAAGAAATAGATGAATTAAATATTCAGGAAGCAACCTTTTTATCTATGAAACGTGCTTTTAATAATTTAAGAGGCCTAAAGTATAGAAATGTAGAACTCGTTTTAGTTGATGGGAATAAGGCGCCTAAATTTGAGTGTGATGTTAGATGTATTATTAAAGGAGATAAAAAGAGTCTTTCTATTTCTTCAGCTTCTATTGTTGCCAAGGTTACAAGGGATAAAATTATGATTAAGCTATCAGACAAGTTTCCGGGATATGGCTGGGAAACAAATATGGGGTATGGTACTCTTAAGCATAAAAATGCATTGGATAAATTGGGTGTGAATAAATTTCACAGAAAAAGTTTTAAACCTATAAAAAATATTTTGAAGAAAGAATAATTATCAACCATATATTGTGTAATTTTTATTTACTAATCAACATATTGATCTAATAAATTTTTTTTAATTATTTTGTGGACATTTTGTTAATAATTTTCTAATCCCTTGTAAATATTCTATTATTTATCAACATATAAAAAAATAAGAATAGTAGATTCTGCTTTAATGCAAGGGACTGCACACAATGTTAACAAATAATAAGATGATTTCTCTTAGAAGAAATCATATATATAATTCTGATTCGATTGAAATCTTAGAAAAAATACCATCAAATTCTATTGATGTTATTTTCGCTGACCCTCCCTATAATTTGCAGTTAGGAGACAGCCTAAGACGGCCCGATGAAACAAAAGTAAACGGGGTATCTGAAGAGTGGGACAAGTTTAAGAGTTTTAAAGATTATGATGAATTTACTACTCGTTGGCTAAAAGAATCAAAAAGAATTTTAAAACCTGATGGTTGTTTATGGGTAATTGGAAGTTATCACAATGTTTTTCGTTTGGGCTATATAATCCAAAATCTTAATTTTTGGATACTTAATGATATTATGTGGCGTAAAACTAATCCCATGCCAAATTTTAGGGGTACAAGATTTACCAATGCGCATGAAACACTAATTTGGTGCTCAAAGTCAAAAGATTCAAAATATACTTTTAACTATGATGCTATGAAGAATCTTAATGAGGGCTTACAAATGAGATCTGACTGGACTTTGCCCCTATGTATCGGGAAAGAGCGATTAAAGGATAAAGATGGTGTTAAGCTTCATCCTACTCAAAAACCAGAGAGCTTATTGTATAGGATCATACTTTCATCATCTAAGCCTGGAGATATTATTCTTGATCCTTTTTTTGGAACAGGTACTACAGGGGTTGTAGCAAAGAGATTGGGTAGAGATTATATAGGTATTGAGAAAGATATAAATTACTGTAAGGGTGCCAAGAAAAGATTGAATAAAACTATAAAAAATGAAGATTTGGCAATTTTATCCACAAAAGAAAAGCGTGCCGAACCAAGGATACCTTTTGGAACAATTGTTGAAAGAGGCTTGCTTATGCCGGGCGAAAAGTTAACAGACTCTTCAGGTAGATTTACTGCAAAAGTTAAAGCAGATGGGACAATTATTACCAAAGATTTTCACGGATCAATTCATCAAGTTGGTGCTGCACTTCAGGGTGTATCAGCGTGTAATGGATGGACGTTTTGGCATACAAATTCAAAAGGAGCAAAAATTTCAATTGATGTGTTAAGGCAAAAGGTAAGGACGGAGATTGGCGAGAAATTACAATAGGCTCTAAATTATTTTTTATTATTGAAAATTAACAAACTCTTGTCTTTAATTTTTTTTGCAAGTTCCATCTCAAAACTTTTTCTATCTAATCCAGGAAAAATTGGATCGCCAAAATCAATTATTATTGTACCTCTTTTCTTGATAATATTATTTTTCCTCCAGAAAAAACCTGAGTTAAGAGTGACCGGAATGACAGGCAATTTGGAGCGGGAATATATTGCAGATATTCCTGACTGTATTTTCATGTAATTGGTAGGCTCTTTTCTCGTTCCTTCGGGAAAAATGATTATTTGCTCATTATTCTCAATAATTTTTCCCATGGAATATAAAACCTTCTTTAGTGATTTTAAGCCACCACTTCTATCTATTCCAATTGATCCACTCCTTCTAATATACCAACCGACTATTGGAATTTTATGAAGAGATTCTTTTACAACAAAAACCGGTCGTTTAATTATTAGAAAGAGAATATATGTTTCAAAAGAGGACTGGTGTTGAGGGGCAATTATACAGGGTCCTTTTAAAATATTTTCTTGTCCATTTACTTTCAGATTAATTTTTAGAAAAATGCTAG
>NZGX01000017.1 GCA_002691085.1 Rhodospirillaceae bacterium
CAGATGAAATTTTTGGGTTGGCTTGCTTCGAACCATTGGGTCATATTCTGACGTAGCAAAGTTAGTTGGTATATCAATATGTGTATCAATTGTTAAAATAGTATCATGAAATTCTCTTATTTGTTTTATGTTAAAAGTTTCACTTGCATTTAAATTAAAAGCATANAAAGAAATTAAAGTTGATAGAAAAAACTGTGATATTAATGTTTTAATTTTCATAATAATTATTGATTAGAAATTTTTCTGAGGATATTTTCAGCAGCAATAACAGGTGTTGTTTTTCCATTTGCGATTGATTCTTCCATTTCACTTTTTAATTTCATTATATTAGGTTTTGTTTCTATTTCTCTAATTATTGTTTCTTCAACCATTTCCCACATCCATTTTTTTTGTTGATGTAATCTATTTTTCTCAAGAGTCCCGTCTAATTTTAAATCATGTAATTTTTTTGAAATTTCTTTCCATAAATCATCAATGCCAATATTCTTTAATCCACTTATAGTCATAACTGGTGTTTCTTTATCTGCAGATGATTGTAGGATTCGTAATGCATTTTTATATTCAAGAGCAGTTCTTTTTGAAGCCTCAAGACTATCCCCATCGGCCTTATTGATTGCAATAATATCTGCAAGTTCTAAAACTCCTTTTTTTATACCTTGAAGTTCATCACCTGCTCCAGAGATAAGAAGCAGAAGACAAAAATCTACCATTTCGGAAATAGATATTTCTGATTGCCCAATTCCAACAGTTTCAACCAGAATNACATCATACCCACCTGCTTCACAAATAAGTATGCTTTCACGAGTTGACTTCTTTACACCTCCTAGTGTTCCAGATGTTGGAGAGGGTCTAATAAAAGCATTAGGATTCCTGCTTAACTCAACCATTCTTGTTTTATCTCCAAGAATAGAGCCACCTGTAATCGAAGATGATGGATCAACTGTAAGAACAGCAACTTTAAAGCCGATCTTTGTTAGATTTGTACCTAGTGTTTCAATTAACGTACTTTTTCCTGCCCCTGGAATGCCAGTAATTCCTATACGAATAGAAGTAATATTATTGGTAAATAGTTTTCTTAGCAGCTCCTGAGATTGGACTTTATGTTCGTCCTTTTCACTTTCAATTAGTGTTATCGCCTGCGCTAGAAACTTTCTATTCCCCTCACGAATGCCTTCAACAAGACCTGTAATATTTATTTTATTGTTTTTCAACATATTATCTTTATGTATCAGTTATTTCGAAACCATTAAAAGCTGCAATTTTATTAATTAATTCTACTGCAGCCTCTGATATTACAGTTCCAGGTGGGAAAATAGCGCTTGCACCTGCTTCTTTGAGTTCCTCATAGTCCTGAGGGGGTACAACTCCTCCAACTACAATCATTATATCATCACGGTCATGCTTTTGTAATTCTTTCTTTAATGCAGGGACCAATGTAAGATGACCTGCAGCAAGTGAACTTGCTCCAATAATATGGACATCATTTTCTATTGCTTGAATAGCTGTTTCTTCAGGGGTTTGAAATAAGGGACCTATATCAACATCAAAACCTATGTCTGCAAATGCAGTAGCAATAACTTTTTGACCTCTATCATGACCATCTTGCCCCATTTTTGCTACAAGTATCCTTGGTCGACGACCTTCAATTTTTAGAAAATTTTCAACTAATTTTAGAGCTCTTGAAATAGTTTTGTCTGATTTTTTCACTGCTGATTTGTATACCCCCGATATAGAATTAATCTCTGCTATATGTCTTCCAAAAGTTGTTTCCATGGCTTGTGTGATTNCACCAACAGTAGCCATAGAACGAGCAGATTTAATTGCAAGTTCCATTAAATTTCCATTTCCATTTTTCGCACATTCAGCTATCTCATTAAGACTCTGTTGACAAGATTCTTCATTTCTCTCACTTTTTAACACTCTTATTTTTTCTATTTGTGAATGTCTAACTTGAGTATTGTCAACTTTTAAAACATCTATATTTTCTTCTTCTTCTAATAAATATTTATTTATTCCTACAACTGTCTGTTGCCCCGAGTCTATTCGTGCTTGTGTAAGGGCTGCAGACTCTTCAATTTTTCTTTTTGGAAGCCCTANTTCAATTGCTTTAGACATACCTCCGAGGCCTTCTATTTCTTCAATATGTTCCCAAGCTTTTTTGTAGAGTTCTTGTGTAAGGCTTTCTACATAGTAACTTCCGCCCCATGGGTCTACAGTTCTGCATGTTCCGGTTTCATTTTGCATATAAAGTTGCGTATTTCTTGCAATCTGNGCTGAAAAATCTGTTGGAAGAGCAAGTGCCTCGTCATACGCATTTGTATGAAGTGACTGAGTGTGACCATGGGTCGCTGCCATGGCTTCAATACATGTGCGCGTAACATTGTTATNAACATCTTTAGCAGTGAGTGACCATCCAGAAGTCTGACAATGAGTCCTCANACATAACGACTTTTCATTGTTAGGGTTAAACTGTTTCATCAATTGCGACCAAATTAATCTTGCAGATCTCATTTTTGCAACTTCCATAAAGAAATTCATTCCGATAGCCCAAAAGAAGGAAAGTCTTGGTGCAAATCTATCAATATTAAGTCCTGCATTTACTCCTGTCCGAACGTATTCAAAACCATTTGCAAGAGTGTAAGCAAGTTCAAGATCAGCAGTAGCACCTGCTTCTTGCATATGATATCCAGAAATTGAAATAGAGTTAAATTTTGGCATTTTTTCTGAAGTAAACTTAAAGATATCAGAAATTATTTTCATACTTGGTTTGGGTGGATAAATATATGTATTTCTTACCATAAATTCCTTAAGAATATCGTTTTGTATAGTTCCACTTAGTTGTTCTTGTTTTACACCTTGTTCTTCTGCGGCAACAATATAAAGTGCTAGTATTGGAAGTACTGCACCATTCATAGTCATTGATACAGAAATTTTATCAAGGGGTATTGAATCAAATAGGGTTCTCATATCATATATTGAGTCTATCGCAACTCCTGCCATTCCAACATCACTAGAAACTCTTGGGTGATCAGAATCATAACCTCGATGAGTGGGTAGATCAAAAGCAACAGATAACCCCTTTTGACCAGCTGCTAGGTTTCTCTTGTAAAAAGCATTTGACTCTTCAGCTGTAGAAAAGCCTGCATATTGCCTAATAGTCCACGGTCTGGAAGTGTACATAGAAGTATAAGGACCTCTAATAAACGGTGGCTCTCCCGGCATTGTATTAAGGAAGTTAACATCTCTGATATCTGCCTGATCATAATATGATTTAATTTTAATGCCCTCTGGTGTTAAGAGGGTTTTTTGTTCTTGTAAGACATCATTTTTACCAAGTTTCTTACTTGATATATCTAAGTCTTCTGCTGTGACATCTGAAAAATCTGGAATTTTGTTCATTTCTTTACTTTTGTAATTTCATGGATTTCTTGTAACAATAATAAAATGTTGCGACCATGATAAATAAAATTGTTGTCTTTAAGGTTTAATTGATCAAATTGATTTTTACTGGGGTTACTTGTTATATATATTTTTTTCTTTTTAGTTTCACTAATCTTCTTAATTAAAGCTTTTTCCCGCTCTAATGTATTACTTGCAGAGGGACAGATTATACAAATATCTGTTTTGCTATTTATAAATTCGTCATAAATTTTTATATTTTCTTTATCAGGATCCCCTAAAATTATATTGATTCCCCCTATCTCAAGAATATTTTTTACAAATGAGAGATTAACCTTATCTCCAAAATCTATAACAAAAATAGATATTTTCTTCTCTGAAAAAGAATTTACCTTTTCAAACTCCTCGCTTAGTCTATATTTTTTTAGAGGCGTTATCTCAGTTGGCTTGAGCCTTAAAGAATTTATAATATCATCAATAGCAACATTATTCTTTAGTAAGCCTATAATGGAGTCTATTATATTTTTACTGTCTATACTTTGTGTTCTAGTCTTTTGTTTTGAAGAGTTGTTAAGGTCTATTTTCTTATTGGTAGTTTTTATTTCTTTTTTGAATTTTGTTGGATAGTCATTTACACCTGTAATNATCCTTTCTCTCTTTTCAATTAGTTCATCTCGTGATTTTTTTTTGTTTGCGATATTCTTTTGAAGATCACCCTTTAATAACACTTCGTGTATACCACCATTTTTTTCTATATCTCTAAATAATTCCCATGCTGTTAAAGAAAGNTCAGATGTAAGACTGTCTACAAAGTAAGAACCATTAGAGGGGTCTATTACATGGTCTAAAAAGGATTCTTCCTGAAGAATTATTTGTGTATTTCTAGCAATCCTNCTACTTAGGCTNCTNGGTAATNNATTTNCATAGCAGGAGTCAAATGGNAGAACAGTTATTGCATCAANATTTGAAATNCTGGCTGAAAAACATGCAGTNGTACACCTAAGTATATTTATCCATGGATCGGTAGTTGCAAGCATTCGCGGTGCTGTTATAGCCTCTATTGGAGCAAAGTAACTCTGATTTTTCAATCCACAATATTCATATACTTTATGCCAAAGTATTCGTAGACTTTTGAATTTTGAGATGGTGAGAAAGAAATCTGAGTCACAAGTGAGTGTAAAGGCAATCTGATTAAATGCATCATCAATACTAAATCCACGATTGTGCATTTCTCTGACATAGTTTATCGCTACCGAGATAGCAATTGCTAACTCTTGGGCTTCGGAGCAACCAGAGTTATGATAAATAAGAGTATTGACATTAAAGGATCTGGAATTTTTAAATTCTTGTGAGCAGTAACTTANAAGGTCATATATTCTATCATAAAGTATAGGTAAGTCTGAAATTAGTTTTCCATTCTCACAAAGAGATGTTAGAGGATCAATCCCAAAATTACCGTAAAATAAATTATTATTAGAAATCTTTTTATTGATTATNTNTGACAAGCATAAAGCAAAAGGGATAGAGGGCCCAACATTTTCTANATAAACTGGTGCAAGATCTAAATATATATTTTCTAATAATATCTCTAGATCATTCATATTTTTAATAATTGTACCGTTAATACCATGCCTATCAAGTTTGAGTCTTATTGATGTTGCCCCTCCCTCAAGGTCATTCAAAATATTTTTATTGGCCTTTTTAGGATCTGGGTGTGAGGAAATACATCTTATGTCCCATAAATTATTTTTATGATTAGGTCGGCGAATATTTTGATTTATCAAATTTTGATTTTTTTGATTATGTTTGAAGTAAATAGGATTTATACTAATATCATCATCGGTATATGAGGTTAGTTTATTAAACCAATCTTGTCCAAGAACACTCTCATTTTTTTTTATTAGTTCTCTGATATTACTATCATTTAAATCAAAGCTATCCGAAGTCTGATTTTTAGAAAAATTACGATTATTGATCACTATTTACTCCAGAGGCNTATTTATTATGCTGCTTTAATTACTTTAGGGCCCAGATTTTTCATTTTATACATTTCTCTATCTGCCAAATCTAAAAGGTGATGGGTGCTCTTGGCTTGGTCAGGGTAAATACTTTTTCCAACACTTAAAGATATAAAATGAATTTTCTTTTCATAGTGGATTGGTAATTCTATGGATCTATTAATTCTTTGGATAATCTTATCTAAATTTTTATAATTTTGAAGATCCTTAATTAGACATGCAAATTCATCACCGCCAACTCTTGCACAAATATCTTCTTTTCTAATACATGACTTAAGTCTTTTAGAGATTTCTTGAATTATAAAATCACCTGTTATGTGACCGTAAGAGTCATTGATCAATTTGAAATTATTAATATCAAGATATATTAACGCAAATCTTAGATTATGAAGCTCAGCTTCTTTAAAGAAGCAATCCAATTTCTTATTGAAGGCTCTAAGATTAAAGAGATTAGAAAGCTCATCGACATTTATTTTATTAAATATTGTATTCTCATATCTTTTCCTGGCAATCATGTGTTTTATAATCCTTGAGAGATTTATTTCTGATAGTTCTCTGGATGATAAAGAAGCGTAAACTCCACATTCAACTATTTGGTCATCTATATCACTATTTAGAATATCTGATATAACAATTGTAGGTGTTTTATTAGCTATTCTGTCTAAATTGATTAGATCAGAATATATTTTTTTTCTTAAATCAATTATAGCCATATCGAATGAAGAGTTATTGATTTTTTTAAATTTACCAAGGTCTCTAGGGCCATGAAAGATATTTTTAGATTGAAACCCTAATTTAGTAAGTAGTTTTTTTATTTCAATCTGTTTGCTGAAAGCGTTACCGCATATGAAAAGCTTTAGTTTAGAGCTATCTTTAATAAATATCTTACTAGTTTTACTCAAAGCACTTTTATTCCTGTTCAAGTGGACCATATTCACCCTCTAGATCATCGATAACTCTCTTTATTAAAGCTTTCCTTTTTCTATCTAATTCTTTTTCAAGCTCAGGCGTGGGTTGATAAAATTCAATTTCCTCTGTTATATCAATTCCCTTTTTCTTAAGAATATTTTCTGTAATAATTTGCCTGTCCGCAAGCGTCCATATTTCCTTAGTTAAGGTTAGGATTGCTTGACCAATTTTCTCAACATCTGACTCAATTAAAGACTTTCTTTTCCGTGGTTTAGATGTTGCTGGATGCAGTTTAAAGTTTTTCATAATCTATCAAGGCTTACGCCCAAAAGTTACCCAAGGATAATTTTTTGGTTTCATGCCATAATATTTTATATCTTTAAAACCAATTTTTTTCATTTCACCAATCATATCCATAGTTGCAGAACCCCTCCAATATGGTTCACCTCCATATCTGGCCAGATAGTCTGTTCTCCATGAAGATAATTTATCCATTGAGCTGTATGGGGCAACATCCCCAAAAAATAGCTCCCCTCCACTTCTTAGGACTCGGAAACCTTCATTCAGAATATCTACAATTATATCAACTGGAAGTTCATGAAGAATAATGTAAGATGTGAAAAGATCTACTGAGCTTTCTTCCAGTCCTGTAAACCTTCCGTCTGCTTGGAAAAGTTCCCATGAGTGACCTAGAGCATTTCCATTATGCTGAGCATGAACGAGTTGGCTTGCCGATAGGTCACATGCTAATATCCGGGATTTAGGAAAAACTTCTGATAATTTTGAAGTATAAGGTCCAGAGGAACAGCCAATTTCAAGAATAGTATTATAGTCTCTTCTTGGTGCTTCACTTGCAAATTTTAGTCTGTCTGAATTTATATCATTATATGCAGTTCCACCAGCAGGAGTCAGTGCTTTACCAACAATTTTTCTATGAATAAGCTCTC
The DNA here is from genome assembly GCA_002691085.1 of Rhodospirillaceae bacterium. GTDB lineage: Bacteria > Pseudomonadota > Alphaproteobacteria > Rhodospirillales > Rhodospirillaceae. The sequence continues at coordinate 7,274 of NZGX01000017.1, forward strand.
CATGAATAAATCCCATATGTTTATGACCATCCCATCCTCCGGTTGTTCTATGTATTGGATATTTCCAGTATTTTGGTATTTTAATAGAGGGATCTAATTTTAGAGAAGTTTGACCATCTTTCAGTTTACTAAATTCTTCTATTAACTCACTCTCAATTTCCTCAAATGCAGAAGTGGCAATTCTTGCATGATTATTGGAATGCCATTCACCAAGGAGGTTTTGGGATCGAAATGCAGGTAATTTTGTCAGTATTTTCTCAATTTGTAAGGACCTTTTATCAATATCTTTTTCAAGTGTTGATTCATTAAACCCTGCTTTATTTAATTCTTCAGTCTGCTTTTTCATTAAATTAGCCATTGAGGGCCCTAGAGAAGCTAAAAAGTCTAGGGATGCTCTGCCGTGTTGTTTCAATTTGTAGTCTATCATTTGGTTTTTACCTTGTTTAACCGTATAGTGGATTTTTAATTAATTATATCTTTTTATTCATTTGCTGATGATTTCAATTTATAGTTAATTATATAATATCTATGGCATTATTAAGAAGATAAAAATGAATTTTAGTTCAGAAATAGATCATCAAATAGATATAAATACAGGATTAAGCAGGAGAGGACTCTTTCTTAGCTCTTCATCATTAGGACTATTGATTGGTTTTGGTTTTTCCTCAAACTCAAAACCCCAAGCCAGAAGAGGCTTTGTTGATTTAAACCATTATGTTCAAGTTTTTCGTGACGGTACAATATCAATAATCGTTCCTGGTGCAGAAATTGGCCAAGGAATATTTAGTACTTTACCAATGATAATAGCTGAGGAGATGGATGCTGATTGGGATAACATTCATATTCGCCAAGCGATTGCAAGTCCGATGTATGGTAATCCAAACAAAGAAGGGCGCCAAACAATAGGTAATTCAGACTCAATTATTGGTTACTACGAAGTACTGAGAAAAATCGGAGCAGCTGCAAGGTACATGCTTATAGAAGCTGCAGCAAAAAATATGAATACTGCTAAGGAAGATTTAATCATAGAAAAGTCAATAATATTTGATAAAAATACGGGAGAAAATAGATCATTTGGTGAGCTTGTAGATATTGCTGCCTCTTTAGATCTGCCAACAGATTTTCCGTTAAAGGAAAAGTCTGATTTCAGGCTCTTAGGCAAAAATCACATTAGGAAAGATACTCCATCAAAAGTGGATGGTTCAGCAATCTTTGGTGCTGACGTTAAACTTGAAGGAAAGCTATTTGCTGCTTTGAGAGTTTCAAATGTTTATGGTTCTAAAATCAAAAGTGATAACAGAGATTCAGTAATGAAAATGCCTGGAGTAATTGCTATTGCTGATGTGTATAACGGCTTGGCTGTAATTGCTAAAACTTTTTGGCAGGCAAAAAAAGCCAGTGACACGATCGAAGTTGAATGGGATTTTTCTGGAAATGACAGTTTAAATTCTCGAGTAATTAGTAAAGAATTACATCAATCTCTGGATGGGGTTGCTAGGCCGTTTTTTGGAAAAGTTGGTGATGCGCAGTCGGTTATAGAACAATCAAATAAAACATTTGAGGCAGTATATGAGGTTCCTTATTTAGCTCATGCTTGTATGGAACCTATGGCATCAACTGCATTAGTTACAGATACTGAATGTAAGATGTGGTCACCTCATCAACAACAAACTGATTTAAGAAAAGCTGTTTCGGATCTAACAAGTTTTAAACTAGAAAATGTCCATCTAGAGAATACATTTGCTGGCGGTGGTTTTGGAAGGAAGTGGGAGCTTGATTTTGCTATACAGTCTGTGCAAGCAGCTATGGCTGTAAAGGGAAATCCTGTAAGTCTTATTTGGACGCGTGAGCAGGATATACAAAATGACTATTATCGATCAGCATATGTAGCGCGAATAAAAGGTGCATTGTCAGATGATGGAAAGGTAGTTGCATTACATGGAAGATTAGCCGGTCAGTCTATTTTAGGTTTCCAAAATAGACCAAAAAAATTTCCTGACCCAACTTCAATAAGCGGACTAATTACGAGGGCGTATAAGATTCCTAATAAGTTAACAGATTATGTAGAATATAAATGTAATGTCCCAGTTGGTTTTTGGAGAGGTGTTTCACTAACGCAAAATGGTTTTTTTTGTGAGAGTGCAATAGATGAGCTTGCAAATTACTCAAATAGAGATCCTTATGCATTTCGAAGGTCAATGCTTGACTCGGATACTCGTGAAATTAAAGTTTTAGATACCGTAGCTAAAATGTCAGGGTGGGGAAGAAAATTATCTAAAGGTATCGGTTTGGGTATAGCTATATGTCCAGGCTATGGCTCTGTTAATGCTCAAGTAGTTGAAGTTGAAATTATCTCAAATCAACTAAAAGTTAATAAGATTTGGTGCGCTTATGACTGTGGTTTCGCACTTGATCCATCGAATGTGATACATCAGATGGAGGGCGGAATTGTTTATGGCCTAAGTGCGGCACTTTATGGAAAGGTTACTTTTGAAAATGGATCGGCTGTTGAATCCAATTTTCACGATTATGATTCTATAAAATTATCAAATATGCCTGAAATAGAGGTAGAAATAATAGAGTCAGAAAATATCTTGGGGGGTGTCGGTGAGGCAGCTGTTCCTCCAGTTGCACCAGCTTTAGCTAACGCCATTTTTTCATCAACTGGCAAAAGAATAAGAACTCTTCCAATTATTGATAGTGAAATTAAAGTTTAGCCTTTTAGTTTTCTTGTATTAGACTTAGGCCTTTGAAATGCTCTCTTAATTTTGATACAGCTTCTTTTTTAACCTGTGAAACTCTTCCAATAGAAATATCAAGTATTTCTGATACTTCATGTACATTAAATTCTTCAACAAAAATTAACTGAAGGAGGAGACTTTCTCTTTCAGAAAGCTTTCTTAGTGCTATTTTTAATTGTTCACGAGTTTCAAGATCATTAAATTCAGCTTCAGGTGTGTTTCCTAGATCAGCAAACCACAAAGAAAATTCATCATATACTTCATCAAGACTCTGAAGAACATTAGCTCCAAGTTCAGACTGCATACCTTGATACTCTTCAAGAGTAATCCCCATAGATTTTGATATTTCTTCAGGAGAAGCTTTTTTACCTGTTTTCGATTCAATTCTTCTTATTATCTCATCCGACTTTTTTTTCTTTGCTATTGTATTTCTGCATAAATTAGATTGCTTCCTAAGGTGATCAATTATACTTCCACGCATTCGCATTGAAGCATAGCTTTTAAAAGACCCATCTTCTCTTGGCTTAAATTTCTGTGCTGCTTCAACTAGTCCAACTAATGCTATTTGAACAAGATCATCTATATCAATAAAACGACCTGCACGGGCATGATAATGCCAAGAAAGAACATGCGCCATTTTTATGTTTTCTTTGATTAGTTCGTCGCTAGTTTTGGAATAATTTGACCCTGAGGTTTTTTCCATATTATTCTCTCTAATTTAAGCTACACCGCTCAATAAGCCTTGAAAAAAGGATAAATTATTATTCTCTGGTGTTTTAATATTATTAACAATAGTATGAGAAATCTCAGAGAGCAAACTTATATCTTTCAAGTTTGAATTATTTTTAATCATTGGCGAGCGATTTACTATTGATTGTTGTATATTCTTGCTTGAAGGTATAACTCCTGTCAGCTCAAGTGTTACAGGTAAAAAACGACAGACAATATCTTGGAATCGACCAAAAACTGCTTTGCCAGAAGATATACTTTCTGCCATGTTAACAATAATTTTTATTTTATTAATTTTCTTCTCCATGCTGAGTACTTTGACAGTAGCATATGCATCCATAAAGGAAGTTGGTTCTGTTGTCAAAATTAGGCAAATCTCATCACTTGCACCAGCATAACAAAGTGCATTATCTTCAATACCAGCAGGCGCATCAATAATTAAGTAGTCTATTGTATCTTCTAGAGGCTCGACTAATCTTATAATCCTAAATCTTGCTTCCTGGTCTAGTCCAACCAGATTAGATAAGCCGCTTCCTCCACAGAGTATTCTTAAGCCGTCTTTTGTTTCACTAATTGCGCTATTTATATCAACACTTCCTTCAAGGACATCCGCTAAACTGTAATCACCTTTAATGCCTAACATTATATTAGCATTCGCTAAGCCAAAGTCAGCATCTAATAGTAGAACTCTCTTCCCGCTTCTTGCTAAAGCAGTAGAGACATTTGTGCTTATCATGGTTTTCCCAACGCCACCTTTTCCACTAACAAAGATTATTGAATTTGCCATAATTAACCCATTAAAGATGATTTAGCGTTATCACCAATCTTATTCTCATTCCATTTAATTGTAGAGTTTATCTCATTAAGAAGATACTGAGCAAGTGAAGGTTTAGTACATATTTCGGGTATTGATGTAATATCAATTCCACCAGCAAACATTGCTATAAAATTATTTTCTTCTGCTAAACGATCTATTAGTCTAAATTCAACTGGACCTTCATCAAGCTTAGTTAGAGCTATCTTTGGCGTAAGTGACCTCATTGCTTCCATAGTTTTTGAAAAAAGACCAGGAGATGCACTGCAAGATGTTGCAAGATAAGCCTCAACGTCATTNATNANATTTGGTTGCGAAAATAAACTTGATANCTGTTTGGTCATACTTAGTGAAGAAGGCATATCTATTACCAAATTATCGTACCTGTCTANAAGATTACTTAATGATGGGAGATTATCTGTATTTATTCCTAAAACATCAACATCTAACATTCTACCAAAACATCTTANGCTATCTCCTGCTGCTACATGGCCTTTATCGGTGTCAATTAAACTTATATTTTTTCCTTGCATCTTAAGCCCTGCTGCAATTTTAGCTACTAAGGTTGTNTTACCNGCGCCTGAGGCTCCCGAAACAACAATAATCCTTTTTTNCCCAAGCTGAAAACCGTCAGNAACAGATATATGTTTAGCGAGCATATTACTGAATAGCGTAAGAGATTGTTTCTTCTCATTACCACCAAGTAATTTAAATAGTAGCTTGGGAGAGAANCCAATTTCTCTTAGCCTTAANCATAAGAATTCTTCTCTTACTGANTCTGATGCAAGTCTATCNGAAATTATTACACTTGTTGCTAAAGCNTTAAGGTCTGCAATATCTTGCTTTATTGAATCAACAGTATTCTCTAAATTAATACTATTCTGACTTATACCAATTTCNNTTTCATCTATAGNTGTATTTGTNGATAATATTTTCTTAGTATTGNGNTCTGTTAAAAAATCCTGAGCTGTTGTTTTATNTNCAACTCCAGAATTCTCAATCGTTCCCATGNTGTACNTAAGGTGATCATTAAAATTTTTNGTTTGGTGCTTATCTTCAGAATTGCTTTTTTCAACTTCAATTTCTACATGCCCACCATGATCTGAAGATTTAACTATTAATACGTCAGACCCAAGTCTTTTCTCAGCAAGCTCAAGNGCACTTGCCATATCTCTTGCTCGAATAATTTCTTTACTCATTTAATTCTCCTANTNTNCGTTTGAATTATCATCATTATTATTTCTTCCTATAACGCTAACAATTTCGATTTGTCTGTTGTCAGGAAGTTCACTAAAACTCATCACTATTANATCTTCTGATTGTTGTCTGAATAATTTTGAAAGGTCGCGTCTAAGTAACGGTGATGTAACAAAGATCGCATTTTTATTTTCAATGCTTAATTTATTTTCTGTTTCTTTTAATGCATTAAGAAGNGTTTCAGCTAAGTTNGGNTCTATTTGNAANCCTTCCTGAGCNGCTTGTCTTTTCATATTGATTAGCATCTGCTCTAATTCAGTATCAAGGGTAATAACAGATATTTTATCCTTTATTCCNAAGAAATTCTGAAGAACTATAGAAGATAGAGCNCTTCGTGATAGCTCTGCTAGTTCTTGAGTATCTTTAGTCTTTGCACTATTTTCGCTAACAGATCTTAGTATCCTTGGTAAGTCTGTGATTGGTACTTGCTCATTAAGAAGACTNTGTAGAATATGTGTTAGGGACTGTAATGGTATTATTTTAGGTATGACTGTTTCNACAAGNTGTGGAGCNCTTTCTGACAATGCATCTAGCAGCGCTTGAACATCATCTTGTCCTAATAGNTGATTAGCATTTTGACGAATAAGTTTATTNATGTGGGTTCCAATTACTGCATCTGGGTCAACAATCATATATCCGTTTGTTTCTGCNTCTGTAGTATCTTGTTCAGAAANCCAAATNGCATCTAGTCCAAACGAGGGGTCAGTAACTTCTTCACCTCTAATNTTAATNTTTGGTGTATCCCCCGCTATAGCAAGNTTCTTATCAGGATAACACAAGTCTTCGCCAACAATTGTTTCCCCGATTTTTAGTCTATATTGATTAGGCTTAAGCGAAAGGTCGTCCCTTATCCTTATATTTGGGATTACGAAACCTAATTCTTGAGAAACTCTTTTTCTAATACTTGTTACTCGTGATACTAAAGGACCATTTCCATCTGGGTCAACAAGAGGAATAAGACCATATCCTACATGTAANGTTATAGGAGCATATTCAGCTACATCTTCAAGTTCGATTTCTTCTTTAGATGTTTCTTCTTCCTTCTCTGTTTCTTTTTGTTCGGAAACNCCTAATTCTCCCTTTCTAATTAAATAATAAACCGTAAAGGCAAAGGCCGAGGCCGATAAAAAAACAAAATTTGGCATTCCAGGTATTATTCCGATAAGGCCAAGTAATGATGCTGCAGGAAGCCATGCTTTAGAAACAGAAAGCTGATGGTGTACNTGTTCTGAAAGGTCATGTTCAGTTGATATTCTNGTGACAATTATTGCGGTACCTAAGGCCAAAAGTAGTGAAGGAATTTGTGCAACTAATCCATCTCCTACAGATAAAACAAGAAAGTTTGCAGCTGCCTCACTAATAGCCATATCATACTGAAGAANCCCAACCGCCAGACCACCAATAATATTAATTAATAAGATTANAATTCCTGCAATTGCATCACCTTTTACAAATTTACTTGCTCCATCCATTGAGCCATAAAAGTCTGCTTCTTGAGCAATATCTTCTCTTCTTTTTTTAGCTTCATCGGGGTTAAGTAACCCTGCATTTAAATCCGCATCAATAGCCATTTGTTTTCCTGGCAAAGCATCAAGAGTAAAACGAGCACTTACCTCTGAAATACGACCAGCACCTCTTGTAATAACCACTAGGTTTATAATTACTAAGATTACAAATACGAAAATTCCAACGGCATAATTTCCGCCAATTACAAATTCTCCAAAGGATTGAATTACTTTTCCAGCAGCAGCGGTGCCTTGGTAACCTTCTGCCAAAACTACTCTTGTGGAAGCTACATTGAGGCCAAGCCTTAGAACTGTTGCAAATAGTAATAGGGTGGGAAATGCGGTAAAATCTAATGGCCTTTTAGTATTTAAAGCTATTAAGAGGATTAGTAATGAAAGTAGAATATTTGTTGTAAAGAATGCGTCTAGTAAAACGGTTGGGATTGGCAGAACTAACATTGCCATTAATGTCAAAATACCGACAGGTAGAGCAAAGTCACTAGCAAATTGACCTAAATTATTAATCTTAAGCGATTGTAAAACCTGTTCCATTTAAACCTCTGTTATTAAACACTTTATTAGTTTTATCCAATTTAATTTGGCAAGGATTTTGCACAAATAAACTATGTTAATTAGAATTTCAGTGAGTAAAAGCAGGAAGCGTGCCAGAAAATTTTGAAATAAGGCAAATATGGAATTTATATGAGTTTATATGCTAGTGGCACGGAATATGCATAAAGAAACCTTTAATAGATTATATTTCCTATCGTCACAAAGTTTAAGAAAAGGTTATTGATATGAGAAAAATTATTCTAACACTTTTATTACCAATATTTATTAGCGGTTGTGCAGGAGTTCCTAAACCTGCGGACCTATTTTATATTGAGTCACAAATTCCAACAATTACTGGAGTTGGGTTTGCAGTAGTAAGTTCACAACCAGGCAGAATACCAGCACAAAAGGTTTTAATGGCAATGAGAGCCTCAAAAATGGCTGCAATGCGTGATTTAGCTGAGCAGGTTCATGGTCTGAAAATTGAAGGTAATACAACAGTTGTTGATATGATGGTTCAAAATGATACTTTTAGATCACAAGTAAAAGGAACTATAAGAAATGCTCGAACAGTTCGTATTAGTCCTACAGGTGAAGATACATATGAAACAGTTCTAGAACTTGACTCAAAAAGTGTTTGGGATCTTCTTAAAAGAGCAAGATCATCTAGAGGCCTAAGGAGTTAATTTGTGATAAGATATAATAAATTTTTATCACTAAAATCGTTTTTGTTGATTTTCTTAGTTATTAATGTTTCTGGATACTTTTCAGCAAAAGCAGAAATTTATACAAAAAAGATTATAGCTTCCGGAAGAGCCGTTAAACTTGTTGGTTATGAGGACCAAACTGGAGATATGGCTCTCGAAGCTGCACTTTATCAGGCAGCTCTTCAGGCGGGAAGTAGCGTTGAAGGATATTCATCTTCCTCAAATGGTAATTTAGTTGATGAGCAAACTTTTATTAGAACAGATGCTCGAATAATGGATTATGCAATTTTATCTATGGAAGACGATGGTGAGTCTGTTACCGTAACAATAGAAGCTGTTGCTGCAACAAATATAATGGAAAATATAATTTCAGGAAAATCTACTTCTGAGCGAACCAAGCATATAGAAAACTTCGATAAAAATTCCATTTTCTTTTTTCCTTCTAAGAGGAAATATACAAAACCGTCTTGCATGAAACTAGCATCTATCCATCTTCATCTAATTAAGCCAGAATACAACATTGCTTTAAATGTACCGGATTGGTCCTTAGGAATGCCAACAAAGATATCTGATGCGTTTTATAAATTTTTAGGCAGAAATGAAGGTATTTTTATTAAGAACCAAAACTTTGTGCGATCAGTTTATGAATCTGGTTCCAATCAAAATTATAATTACTCTAATTTGGCTTATATGTCTGAAACACCAAAGCCAAACGAGTTTTACTTAGCTTTCTCTGTTGAGATAGATGGATCTCAGAATGGTAAAATTATTAGAAAAAAATTCGTAAATATAACTGTTGAAGTAACTATTTTAAATTCTGATAAGTCTGAGATAGTCTATGAGAAGTCAGTGTCACATAAGATTAATAGAGGTTTTGGAATTGGCTGGTCTCAAACAGATGCTTTATTAAAAAAACGTAAACATGATAGTGATAAAGATATTTATAGAATCTTAGATTGGTTGGTTAAAGACATCCGTGCTGAAGTAGGTTGTCTACCTCGCATTGTTCCAATTCAGGAGTCAGGAAGTTTTTATCGTACAAATATTGGCTTTGATGATGGTGTGCAAACTGGAGACCTTGCTGTTATTAATAATCATTCTGTTAAGGGAGGGGATATAACTCCTTGGATAATTATTGTTGCGGAGAGTGTTGAGAGTAACTTTACTAATTGGAGATTACTCGACCCAAGTAAGAAAACATTAGTTGGAAAAAAATCGCTGGCTAAACTGATTAATTGAAAGTGAAATTACATGTCTAAAATGTTATTTAAATCGATGATTATATCACTTATTTTGTTCCCTTCTTTCAGCTTCGCAGAGCCAGTTATTGTTTTCCCAAGAACTCCCAGCTCTTTGGTAACAGATGGAAATACAAATAATCCATTTATAATAGATGAAAATTATAGTTCAACGCATTTGGTTAAAAGAGGAGATGTCTTAGGAGGTATTATAAGGAAATATTATGATGGTGCTTCACTAGATAGGAATGTTCTTCATTTTGGAATAGTAAGAGCAAATAGGCATGCATTTAGAGGGGGCAATGGAAACTTTATGCTTGCAGGGAAAAAAATCAAATTACCATCTATTAATAACTTCAGGGATATGATTTTTAGAAGAACAGAAGAATCAGAAAATTGGAATCAAGATGTTGACTCTACTAATATCTACTTTTTTGGCAACTAGAAATGTTAGGTTATAAAAAAGTTAGGGTCTTTTTTTTACTCTATTCTATACTATTTTTTTCTAATCCTTTGGTTGCCTATGAAATGAGTGATACAGCTAAGGCTATTCACGGTGCTGTTAATTTATTTTTTGAAAAAAAGAATGTTGTGGGTTCAGCTAAAATAGACCCCCTTATAAAAAAGGAACCATGTAGGAGTGATCTCAGCGTTTCTGAATATAGAGGTCAACTCAGAACCCTAATGATATCCTGTAAAGACTATGAGGGATGGGATCTTTTGGTTTCGACTAGAATAAATCATAAAAATTTGGTCAGAAAATCACAAAATCGTAGGCTTCAAGATGGAAGTAATCTATCAAGATTTAATTCTTCTTCGAGGAAAGTTTGGGTTACGACTCGTACGCTTCGTGCGGGAACTGTATTAATGCCTGAGCATATTGAGTTAGGTTTTTTGAATGGTTCAAATGCCCAAGTTTTTTATAAAAAAAATCCCCCGCTTGGAAGACAGTTAAAAAGGACTATTACAGATGGAAAGCCTGTAAGAGAAAGGCAATTATTGACTTCTTGGGACATTGAAAAAGGTGAAAGTGCAACTTTAGAGAGTAATTATGGTAAAATTAATATCCTGACGAGTGTTATGTCTCTTGAAAATGCTTTTATTGGTGAAAGGGTAAAGGTTCTAAATTTGAATTCAAAGAAGGAAATACTTGCTTATTTGAGAAAAAATAATATTTTTCAGCTAGAACCCTTAAAAATATTGAATTAAGACCGTTAAAGTAAATGATAACCTAGTATTTATAGTTATTAGTTATATAATTCCAATCTTTGGAGAAAGAAAATGGTAGACGCAATTACAGGACTGTCGGGAAAGTTGGCACCAGCCAATAAGACAGCTGCGACTGCCGTAGGACGAGGAGCTGCTGCAGGATCGGAGCCGTCAAAGGTTTCTTCCGAAACATCACAGGTTGTTAGTTTGTCCCCTGAAACTATTAGTTTGCAAAAGACTTTAAGTTCAGAGCCACCGTTAGATTCCGGTAAGGTTTCTAGAATTAAAGCTGCTATAGCTGCAGGTGAATACCCAGTTGATGTTGACAAAATTACTGATAGTCTTATGGAGTATCATAACACATTAAAGTAGGCGGGATTGCCAGTGAGTGAAAACAAATCTCTTGAAACCTTGGAAGAACTTTTTTCAAGAGCACAGGCTAAAGCAGAAGAGGGCAGTCCCCCCTCGGAAAAATCACTATCAGAGCTTGCAGATGCTCTGGAGAAACTTGCTGTGGATTTACAAAGCAAGGATTTGACCATTCCAGAAGAACAATTTAAAACACGTATTAAAGCTCTAAGTCTAAAGGCATCTGAACTCGAAAAGAAATTCTTGTCGCAATCAGAAGCTCTAGAAAGTTTTCTTGATAAAACCATAGATAGTGATAAACCAAAAGATGTTTATAACAAACCAACTAAATCTTAGTTCAGAGGTAAAAGATGTCTAGAGCAGTTGCTGATATTTCCTCTTTTTTAGTTAATTTGGAAATTAATGAAGTTTTGCTGTATCTGCTGTTATTTACTTCAGCTCTGATATTAATCTTTATTATTCTAAAAATTAAGACTGATTTGTACCAAAGGTCTAGAGCTTATCATCTTGATGCAAGTTTAAACCAGATTAGGGGGCTATTAGAACAAGTAAGTAAAGATAACAAAACCCTAAAATCAACTTTTCTCTCAGCAATAAATATTCTGCAGGATATTTTGAAAACCCAGGGTATGACGAGAGAGGATCTAACTGCTGTGCAGCGTTCTCTTCTTGATATAGCATCTGTCCAGGAAGGCGGAGGTAAAATTAGTGATGCAATTGAACTTGCAAAATCTGGAGAATCTCCAGAAAAAATTGTTGATGAAACGGGTCTTCCTCTTGAGACTGCAAAGGCTATTTCTATATTTCACAATCGTTAATTTAAATATTATCTAATCTTTTTTCTTATCTTCTACATCATCTTCTTGCTTATTTTCTCCAATATTTTCTGTGGAGAGAAGCTTCTCTTCATTATTTTCTTTGTTTTCATTGTCTGTCTCTTCTGAAGCTGTATCATTTTTAGAAGTATCTTCCTCTTTTTTGTCTTCTTTCTTTTTTGCTTTAACCTTCTTTTCTGCTTTTTTGGATTTATTGTCTCCTTTTTCTTCACTTTTATCGAGATTTTCATCTTTGTCAGTTGATACTACTTCTACAAGGCCTGCTTCTTTTAATCTTTCAACATCCTCTGGTGAAACCTTAATTTTTATACCTTCATCAAGGTCAACTCCATTAATATCTCCTTGTTTTACGGTTCTGACTGATATCCAATTTGACTTATCATTTGGGTCAGTCTTTTCATCTTCTTTTTTAGTATTTTTTTGAGTTTCTTCTACTTTTGGTTTTGCAGGTATGGCTTTACCAAGCCTTAAAGAAGCTAACTCTGTTAATCTACTTCTAATTATCTGTATTCTTGCTGCCAATCCGGCAAGTTTTCTGAGAGTATCTGAACTCGCATCAACTAGCTTTTTAAGTTTCTTAATCTTCTCAGGAGTATCAAAAGGCTCAAGTTGTTTGAGCATTGCATCTCTAAGTTGAATAATTTCGGCAGAAAATTTGCTTATAATTTCAGAATTTGTGTCCTTACTTTTACTTTGGTTAGCAAAATATTCTTCTTTTTCCATTGTTCTGTCCTTTTTGGCACTGGATTTGCATTAAGTTACTTGTAAATCAACATTAAGAGAATACTTTAAAAATGGCGATTAGTATTAACAAATATTTATCATATCACGGATCTGCACTCGAGATGCGATCAAAAAGAGCAAATGTGATTGCTTCAAATATAGCAAATGCATCTACTCCTAACTATAAAGCACGTGATTTTAATGTTTCTGATGCCTTAAGAAAAATTTCTAAACTGGGGCCTCTTAAGACAAACTCAGATCGTCATTTAGTTTCTGAAAAATCAGTTGGTGCTACAAAGGTTCAATTTCGTGATCCTACAATGGCAGCCCTTGATGGGAATACTGTTGAGATGGCAGTTGAACAAACATCTTTTTCAGAGAATGCCACGAAGTACCAAGCAACATTAACTTTTTTAACTGGCCGTATTCAAACACTAAGGTCAGCAATTAAAGGAGAGTAGAATGAATGCTTTTGAACTTTCAGCACGAGCAATGTCTGCTCAATTAATAAGGTTAAACACAGTTGCAAGTAACTTGGCTAACGCTAATACAATGTCAGCTACACCTGAGGAAGCCTATAAACCTTTAAGAGCAATTTTTAAAACTGCTTATGACGATGCCTTTAAGCAATCTGGTCGGTCTACAGTGGATGTTGACAAAGTAACAAGAGAGGATCGTGAAGCAGCAAGGGTTTATATGCCATCACATCCGCTTGCAAACAGTGAAGGTTTTGTTTTTCGCTCGTCTGTAGAACCTTCAGAAGAAATGGTTGAAATGATGGAAGCGAGCCGTCAATACCAAAATAATGTCGAAGTGCTTACTACTATGCGTAAATTAATGAGCCAAACTCTTAACGTAGGGCGCTAAAGGAGAATAATATGAGTGAGATATCAAATGGTGCACAGTCTTCTTTAGATTCAATTCTTCAAGAATTGGGTATATCTAAAGCAAAAGACCAAGATGGGCCAAGAGTAACAAAAAAGAGCCTTGGGCAGGAAGACTTTCTTAAGTTGATGACTGCGCAACTCAATAATCAGGACCCATTTAAGCCTGTAGATAATACTGATTTCATAGCGCAAATGGCTCAGTTCTCTACTGTGACAGGAATTACTGACATAAATAAAAATTTATTAGATCTAGGTGAAAAACTTGCACCAAATAGGGTTGCCGTTGCATCAAGTTTCATAGGTCATGAAGTATTAGTTCCAGGGACAGTTGCAAGGCCAAATGAATATGGAACGATTGCCGGTGCGATTGATGTTCCAGGAAGAACAAATGCTCTTACCTTAGTAGTAAGAGACATAACTGGAGAAGTCTTAGATCAAATCGATATGGGTGCTGCACCTGAGGGAATGGTTGGGTTTGAGTGGAATGGTTTCATAAATAATCCTGAATTCCAGGCAAGAGATGCTTATTTGGTTGAAGCATATGCAGTTTTAGACGGAGCATACGAAGGTGCTTCAACACACGTTTATGGTCGAGTGATGTCAGCAAGTATTCCAAGTGATGGCACACAAGACGTTACACTTGAAGTTGAGGGCTACGGAAACATGTCCTCATCAGATGTTAAGAAAATTAGGAATTAAATAAAGTTCTAAGAAGGAGACAAAGATGTCGTTTTATACCTCACTAACTGGCCTAGGTGGCGCACAAGCAGATTTATCCGCAACATCCAACAACATTGCGAACGTTGGTACAACAGGGTTTAAAAGATCAAGAGCTGAATTTGGTGATATCTTCGCTACATCACCTCTTCAAAACTCATCAAGTGCGATTGGTTCTGGTACAATCTTGAAGTCAATTAAACAGCAGTTTACTCAGGGTAATATTGCATCGTCGCTAAATGCTTTGGATATGGCGATCTCAGGTCAGGGATTCTTTGCTTTAAAACCAACTCTAACATCAACACAAACTGTTTATACTCGTAACGGTTCATTAAGTGTGAACAATGATCGATACGTGATTGACTCGGCAGGACAGTATTTACAAGTGTTCCCGGTTAACGAAGATGGATCTGTGACTTCTACAGGTTTGGACTCTGCCGTCTCACTTCAGTTGCCTACAACATCTGGTCTTCCGCAAGCAACAACAAAGATTGATTTGGGTCTGAATTTACCTGCTGATGCTGAAATTATTCCGTTAAGACCAGAGTTTTCTGCAGACAACCCTTATGTTTTTAGTCGAAATGACCCAGATACATTTAACCGATCAACATCGATTACAATTTTTGACTCTCTAGGTAACCCAACGATTGCAACCGTTTATTATGCTAAAACATCTAACGCGACGGAAGAAAGTCCAACAAACAAATGGCGTACATATGTGTTTGTGGGTGACCGTGAAGTTGAGCCAGCGTTGATTACTGCTAAGGATGACCAGGCAAGAACAGTTTATTCTGATAGATTTGGTAGAACAACAACTGATCCACAGTCTATTGACCCGACGTTTAACCCGAACGCAGCTTCTTCTCTTTACAAGCTAGACGATCAAACAACTGAAGTTAATTCTGCACCCGCTAAAGTAGTCGGAGAAAATGTTACCAGTGTGTTTGACTTCGGAGAAACAGACTCCAATAGGCTAAGAGTTATTGCAGATAAACTTTCCTTTAATGCAACGCGTGAAGGAGGAAACACAACTTCAGATAATTTCTGGGGAAATGATTTCTTCTCTGTTTCAGTTGATGGATCAGAAGCAAAATCTATTTCTATCCGTGAGGGATCTTATAACGGGGAAGAGCTGGCCGCTGAAATGACACGTGCTGTAAATTCTGCTTTCTCTGATGAGAGAAAAATACGTATAGATAGTACAGGTTCAAAATTTAATATTCTACTTTACCCTACTGAGCAAAGAGAGAACGCTGTTACAATTGCTGTGGACTTGTTATCAGATAGTTATGTAACAACAGATATCTTAGGATTAGGTTCAGTCGGAACCTTTTTAGAACTGGATAGGGAACAGTTTTTAGCGCATGTTCAAGACAGAGTGAATGTTGCGGTAAACGCAAAAGTTGCTTCATTAACATCGGGTGATTTTGGTGGTCGTAGACGTGTCGAGACATCTGCTTTGGCCGCGAATACAATTCCTAAGTATAATAACTATTATAATATTGCCTATGCAAATACAAAGCCAGCTTCGAATGTTGCTGAAACTCATTACCTACTAAATACTTATGTTGGCAATGAGCCGGACCTTAAGGTTTATGATGGCAAAGCAGCATTTAAAGCAAAAGCAGGTGGAAACAATGTCGTTTATGATGCAACCGCTGGAACGCTGACTTTTGAGTTGGCTACAGGCGCAGGGGCTGCAATTAATACTTCAGCTGTGACGTCATTTGCGGTTCTAACAAACTCTAATAATGCAGCAATTGACGGAAAAACATTTACTAACTTTACAATTCCTCAGAATGCTAATGGAACTTATCAAGATAAACTAGTTGTCGATGCTTCCAGTTTAACTGGCTTTGATAATTTCACAACTGCGGCAATTGATGGTGAAATTTTCTATGGAATTTCTAAAGATATAAATGCTTATTTTGAAGGATCACTATCAGATCATTCTCCATATACTGGAGCGCAGGGAGGTCTTCCTACTGGAAAAATTATAGTTCAAGAAACAGGTACAGTCCATGAAGCTGATGATGTGAGTACGTTTACCTTTACACAAGGTGCGTCAACACCGGGTGTAGGATCACCCGCGACTGATCCATTAAAGTTATTAAACGCAGCCTCTCCAACAGGCTCATACGTTTATGTTAATGAGACTGCTCCTCCGATTAAAGTTGGTTATGATATTTTAGAAAGAGGTCTAACCTTTCAAGTTGACAGCACAAAGCTAAATAAAGATACAACAGGATTGCCTTCATATATGTTTGAAATAACAAATGATGGTACGTTGGAAACTAACTCACTTGGTGTTCCAAGGACAAACCCTTCAACCGTTCTTGTAGGAAATAATAATTATCTTGGTGGTGCTTTTGTGCCAGCGGGTGAGTTTTTGCTCGATCAAGTTAATCATAGGTTTGGAATGAACGTGTCTTATGCAAAAGATACGCGAACATTCCAGTTTGCATCTGGTACAACTGGTGAAACAATTACGAGTGGTGCTGCGGTTGATGCACCGGGAGGACAGGTAGCTTCTACAATTCAGGTTGGAAGACAGACGATTAATTCGACAACCGGTGTTGCTTCTGGGACATCTTTTGCTGGTGCAAGTGACTTGCTTGGGATTGGTACAGGTAAAAGTGCTTCCGTTGTTGAGGGTGTTGGACTTCGTTCATTGGCTGCATCAACAATTGGTGCTCGTGCGATTGTGGATATGACAACAAACTTCCAGGTAACAGCTACAAATGATCAGAACGTTATTACGTTTACGGTGGATGGTATCGTTGGTCGTGTGACGGTTCCNGTTGGAACTTTTACTGGAGAAACCTTTGCTGCTGAGATTCAGAGACAGGTTAATCTTATTGAAGATCCAACAGTAGGAACAACANTTTCTGGTGTAACAGTTGGATTTGATGCCGTTGAAAATAGATTGACATTTACTTCNGGTACTCAAGGTGATGGTTCACANATGAACGTTGTGGGAAGTGCCAACTGGGGACTATTAGAAACAACCCAAACACGTGGGTCTGTTCCACAGGTTACAGTGTTAGCTCAAGAAATTGATGCTCAGGGTAACCAGCTATATGTTGATGCTGACGGAAACAGGCAGACGCAGAAGCCAGCTGTTTTGCAATCAAACTTCTTTCCATTATATCTTGATGAAGGGGAGCTGACCTTTGACTCACAAGGTAAATTGTTATCTCCAAAAGAGGGTGTGATTTACTCTCCCTTCGATCCGCAAAACGGTTCTGACCTTATTCGACTAAGTGTGGACTATGGTAAATTNTCTACTCAGTTTGCTCAGCCATTCTCTGTGTTATCGTTAACGCAGGATGGATTTACCTCTGGTCGATTGGATGGTTTGGATATTGATGCTGCTGGTACAGTTCGTGCAAACTATACAAATGGAACTACAGAAGCTCTTGGAAAAATTATCTTAGCGAACTTTAACAACCAGAACGGTTTGAAGCAGGTTGGTAATGCTACCTATGTTGCGACATCGGTATCAGGTGATGCTCAACTTGGAGAAGCGGGTGGTGATGGATTTGGATCTATTTTATCTGGATCACTTGAACGCTCGAATGTGGATATTACTGAAGAGCTTGTTAACCTGATAACTGCCCAGAGAAACTTCCAGGCGAATGCTAAAGCGATTGAAACAACAACAACTCTAACCTCAACTATTATTAACATTAGATAGTAAAATTATGGACTGACAGTTTTTAACTGTCAGTCCTATAAAGGGGGAAGCACTATGGATAGAATGGTCTATACCGCACTGAACAGTCTCAAGCTTTTGCTTGAAACTCAAACGGTTTCTTCTACGAACCTTAGTAACTCTACAACAATTGCTTTTAGAAAAGATACTACAGCTGCTTTTTCATCTATTTATACTGAGCAAAAAAATAATCTTACTCCAAGAGCCTTTGCGTCTGTTGGTCAGAGAAGTTTTGATGCCAACAATGGTGAGCTCATTAGAACCGATGATTCCTTTGATATTGCAGTTAATGGCGATGGATGGTTTTCAGTTATACCTGAAAGTGGAGAGAGAGCTCTTAGCCGAAGGGGTGACTTAACCAGAGATCTTGANAACACACTCAGAACTGGCGATGGTTCAATAATACTAGATGTGGATGGCGCTCCAATAACGTTACCTGATTTTCGTGAAATAGAAATTGGTAATGATGGAATGATAAATATTATTCCGTTGCTTGCGGGTCCTGAGGAATTTGAATTTCAGGAGATTGCTAGGATTGGACTCTTTAACGCTGATGGTATCCAACTAGCGAAAGGTGTAGATAGTTTTATAAGACCTGTGGACGAAAATGCAGTAGTGCCGGTCGATCCCTCTATTAGAATTAAGCAAGGTTTNTTAGAGCGTTCTAATGTTCTTCCTACTGATGAGTTAGTTGCAAGTATTGAACTTGCAAGATTATATGAGGTTAATGTTAACCTCATCAAAACTGCAGAGCAGATAGATAGATCTTCTTCATCATTGCTTAGAATAGATTAACTATTTTCTATAATGGCATACATATTGCACTAAGTAGATAGAATAAAACTTAACACCTTAGGAGGTTCTCATGTCTAGTGCTATGTATGTTGCTAAAACAGGTCTTGATGCTCAGCAAAATAGAATGGCGGTTATTTCAAATAACCTTGCAAATGTTAATACGACAGGTTTTAAAAAGGATAGAGCAAACTTTGAAACATTATTATATCAAACTGTCCGTGCGGCTGGAGCACTAACTTCTGCAGAAACAGAGCTCGCTTCAGGTTTTACAGTTGGTACTGGTGTTCGAGTAATAAATTCNGATAAGTCATACTCNCAAGGTAATCTGCAAATGACAGATAATGCACTTGATATTGCTATAGACGGTGCTGGCTTTTTTCAGGTTCTACTTCCAGATGGTACAATTAAGTATACAAGAGATGGAACATTTACAAGATCGTCGGAGGGAAATCTTACAACATCTTCCGGTTATGAAGTTCAACCAGTTATTAATGTTCCTGATGATGCGTTAGGAATAAGTGTTTCTTCTGATGGCATTGTTGCTGCAAGACTTCCGGGTCAAACAGAAGAACAAGAACTAGGTCAATTAGAGCTTGCTAATTTTCCCAATGTTAGAGGTTTAGCTCCGCTTGGAGAAAACTTTCTTGCTGAAACAGTCGCTTCGGGTGCTCCTATCCTTTCTGTTCCAGCTGAGAATGGATTAGGTAAACTTGTTCAAGGGGCTCTTGAAGCTTCAAATGTGAATGTCATTGAGGAGTTGGTTGCAATGATTGAAACACAAAGGTCCTACGAACTTAATTCAAAGGCAATACAGTCAATAGATCAGATGATGCAGTTTATTTCTAANAATTTATAAGAAAGAGTAAATATGCGAATTTTAGTTTATATAGTCATCTTATTTGGGTTTTCAGCTTGCTCAACATACAGAGAAGAGAGGATTTCAGAAGAATTTCCTCAAGCTACAGATTTGGCTACTTTTCAATTTAACAGCGCAAGGACTCCAGGTGCTATTTATAATGTTAGCGCTCCAGGTATGTTTGCATCAGACCCAAGAGCATATCAAACAGGAGATATTCTGACAGTTCTTTTGTCTGAAAGTTTCAGTGCGACAAAGAGCACTGCGGCNTCAACTGCAAAAACTGATGCCTATCAGTTAACTTTACCTAATGTTAATTTAGATGTTCCTTTTATTGGAGCAGGCAATCTTTTAGCAGATGGAAATAAGCTTACATCAGGAACTGAACAAAGTTTTCAAGGGTCTGGTCAGGCCGCTCAGAGTAATTCTTTAACTGGTTTCATATCTGTAATTGTTACTAGAGTATATGATAATGGTATTTTGGCAGTTAGGGGTCAAAAGCATCTAACTCTAAATCAGGGTGATGAATACATTCGGATTACAGGATTAGTTAGACCAGAAGATATATCTCCAAATAATGTAGTCTCATCAGATAGGATAGCTAATGCAAAAATAAGCTATGTTGGTGCTGGAGGAATTGCAGACTCAGATAAAACCGGTTGGTTAAGTAAANTAATAAGAGCATTCTCGCCCCTTTAAGGAATAAAAAAATGGAATCTAAAAAATTAATTTTTTATGTATTTTTTGTGATCGCAATATTTATTCTTTCACCATTTAATTTTGCCAGAGCTGATCGTCTTAAAGATATATCAGAGGTTGGTGGTGTAAGGTCTAATCAGCTTGTCGGATATGGCATCGTTGTTGGATTAGTTGGATCAGGAGATGGGAATGTTGGTTTAACTTTACAGTCAATGCAGAGTTTGGTTTCACGTTTTGGGTTAGCTGTTAATCCTGGTGATCTTGACGGAAAAAACTCGGCTGCAGTAATGGTCACAGCTGACCTTGATGCTTTTTCAAAACCAGGGCAAACTTTTGATATAACCGTTTCAGCTATGGGAAAGGCAAAAAGCCTGAGGGGAGGAACTCTTTTAATGACTCCCTTGAGAGGTTCTGATGGTGAAGTATATGCAATTGCTCAAGGAAATGTTGTTGTTGGCGGCTTAGGCGTAGAAGGTAATGATGGGTCAAGTTTAACAGTAAATATTCCTACCACCGGAAGAGTGCCATCAGGCGCAACCGTAGAGAGAATGGTTGATACACCTTTAGGTTCAGAAGATTTTATTGTTTTAAACCTTAAAACTCCAGATTTTACTACTGTGAAAAGAGTTGCAGACTCTATAAACGAAGTTTTTGAAGATCCTTCACTAGCAAACCCTCTAGACTCAATATCTGTAAAAGTTCGTGCTCCGATAGATAGGGCTCAACGTGTTGCTTTTATGAGTATTGTTGAGAATATTGAAGTTGATCCAGCTCAGCCTGCTGCCAAGGTTGTTGTGAATAGTCGTACCGGTACAATTGTTATGGGAGGTAAAGTTAGAGTAACGCCTGCAGCAGTTACCCATGGAAACTTAACAGTAAGGGTTGATGAGGATTTTGATGTCTCTCAGCCTGCCGGGGGTGGTATCAACGCTCCTGGAGAAACTATCGTTACTCCTGATACAGATATTACAGTAGAAGAAGAGCCTGCTAGAGCTTTTGTTTTTGATCCAGGAATCGATCTTGCCGACCTTGTTGATCAAATCAATGCAGTTGGAAGTACACCGTCAGATCTTATTGCCATTCTTGAAGCATTAAGAGAAGCAGGAGCGCTTCGTGCAGAGCTTATTATTATTTGATGGAGTGTGATTGAATGGAATTGACATCATCAATGCTTCTGAAGGCTCAGTTAATTCAAAAGCAGCACATGCATAATAACCTTCAAGGAAAAGTAAAAAAAGCTGATCAATCAGATGAGAAAGATAAACTTCATAAGGTGGCTGAGGAATTTGAAGCAATCTTTGTAAAGTATATTCTCGATGGAATGAGAAAGGCAGAACTTGCTGAAGACCCTCTAAATACCGAAGCGGTAAAAACTTATAATTCACTTATGGATTATGAGATGTCCAAGAAAATTGCCTTTAGTGAAGGCTTTGGTATCTCTGAGGCTTTAGTTAATCAATTATCGCCGCAAGAGAAAGTCAGAAGGTAAATGTCAGGGATTCTCGATATAGCATTGTCAGGTATTCAAGCCTATAGGCAATCACTAGTAGTGGCTGGTGAGAATTTATCTAATGCTAATACCGAAGGATATCACCGACGCGTTGCTAAACTTGAAGAATTACCAGCCCTTTCAAGTGGTGTTGAAAGTGTTGGTAAAAAAACAGGGTTTGGTGTCAGGGTTGTGAATGTTGAAAGAGCATTTGATGAGTTCCTTGCAGATGACGAAAGAAGAGCAGAATCAAATTTTTCTAGATACGAAAGCTATGCTTCTGGTTTACAGCGTTTAGAAAATATGCTGATGCCAATCGGACAGAATCTTACAACCGCTCTTACGGATTTTTTTAACTCACTTCAGGAATTAACTGATGACCCAGCTTCATTAGCAGCAAGAGAAATTGTTGTGGAAAGAGGAGAGACACTAGCTTCTGTAATGAAAACAACGGCAAGTCACGCAGATAATACAAAATCGCAAGCTGCATCAAGAGCTGAGACATATAGTAAGGCAGTTAATGCTATTACAAAAGAAATAGCAGGATTAAATGCACAATTAAGAAAACAATCTGGAGGTAATAATAGCCTCTTGGATAAAAGAGATGCTTTATTAACAACTCTTTCAGGACAAATGGATTTTACTACTGAATATGATCAAAACGGTCTTGTTTTAATAAGGATGGGATTAAGTGGTAATGGTCCAATAGTTGTTGAGAATTCTCTTTCAAGTAATATTGGTGTGACCGATACAGGTGAAAGATTAGAAATTATTTATCAGCCAGGAGTTGCAAATAAAAGCACTCAAGTATTGTCGGGTGGTAAATTAAGAGCAGAATTGGACATTTATAATGAAGCTTCAAATGTTCTGGATGATTTAGACACCTTATCAAATTTATTAACAGGAAGATTTAATGAAATACATACATCAGGTCGTACACTCGATGGAAAACTTGGTGACAAGATGTTTATTAACGACACATTGGTTGCAACCAAGGGTAATGCGAACAGAGGAAACAGTAGTGCAGAATTAATTATTAAGGATGCCGCAAAACTTCCTACGGGCAATTTAAGAGCTCAATATATTTCCACGGTTGTAACGAGTAAGTTGGCAAATACGAGTACTGTTAAAGGTGTCGTTGATGTAAAGAACGCTGATTTACTTCAAGACGGTGCATATAAAGTTACATATCTGGGTACAGAGAATCTTTGGGAAATGTCAGGTCCTGGTCTGGAAAAATCGGTCATTTCAACAAACCAACTTAATGGTCCTGGTTTTACTTTCTCTCTAACAGGTAAAGCAGCTGTTGGTGACAGCTTCACTATCGTTCCTCTTTCAAGTCAATCAGGAGGATATTGGAGAGTTGAGGGTGAAGGGTTAGCCGAAGCAGCACAAGGCGTTACAAATGTTAATATCGAAGGTCTTGAGGTTCAGTTTACGGGTAATCCTCAGGCAGGAGATATATTCAACTTTTCACCTCGAAGTGGTTCTGCATTAAGCTTGGAATTTAATATTAAAGAACCTCGGGATATCGCTGCCTCGGGAGATAGACTTGTGTATTCCAAATCATCTAATGTTGGGGATGCAAATATTTTTGGTAATTATGTATCTGAGCCAAGCCATGGAAATGCTACTTCGATAACTGATACATTTGGTAAAGACTTTAAACCATTTCAATTGACTAATTCTACACAAGTGAATTCATCACTCGTAATTCCAAGGGGAACAAAGGATTTCAGCCTTGCAAGTTTATATCAAGAAGCAGCTGTGACGCTTGAGCAAAACGGACTCCCAACAAATGGTGATCAGTATGATATCATTCTGAATGATGGGTCTGGTAATATTACCATAGATGCTGCAGCAGTAAGCGGCGTTAATGCTGGTGTTGCACAGGTTTCAAGATTAACTCTATCAGGTACAATTCAAGCAGGAAATACATTTACAGTTGAGATAAATGGTAAGTCATTTACAAGAACCTTACCAGGGGGAATAAGTAATGCAGCAGGGGCTGCAACTGATTTAATTACTGCCATAAATGCCAGTTCGTTAAATACCTTTGTCACAGCTTCATCGGGTGGGTCAGGATTAGTAAACCTTACTGCAAGAACTAATGGAGAGGGTTTCACACTTGCTGCATCAGCTTCCTATTCAGGAGGAAGTCCGCAGATAGCAACATCACTTATTACACCTTATACGCCTATTGCCGGACAGGATGCAGGCGTTAAGTCAATAATAACTGCCTTTGAAGCTCTTACAGAAACAGCTAAGAGTGGCTATTCTATGGAGTTAGAGCATGGAAAGTTAAAAATCAGTAGAGACGATGGAAAAGATTTTCAGATATCACTTGCAGCATCTGGCGCAGGAAATACAGGTGTTCTCAAAGAGTCTATTTCGTCAAACTCTTTAGCCTCAACTGCAGTCAAGACAGCAAATGGAATTGAAGCTACAGAGTTTCATATATTTAACAGGGATGGTATTCGTATTGCCGGAAGAAATTTAAATGAGTCTGATTATAATACTCTTTTTGATAAAGTTTTCACTAATGATAATGGGTTTGTTAATGAAAAGCCGGTTTATAACGGCTATAAAACTGGAGATCAGGGTTATTTAGGTCTTAATATAAAATCAATAAATGGAACACTTACGGATGATCATGAGGTAGAACTCAGGGTAGGTGAATTCTATGATCCATTAGAACCCGATGCATTTGAAAAGCAAACTGTTCGTGTTTATGATGTTAGTCTAAACACAATGATTTCTAGTTTTAATCTTTCTAATCAAACAACTTACTCTTTGGGCGGAAACAAGACATATGCGTTTCCTAGTGCTTATAATTACGTTGGTTCAACAAGAGCAGCACTTGCAGCAGCAGCAAGTCCTGCCTTAAATACAACAACTGCGAACGAAGATGTCATTATAACTGGGAATGGTGTTACAAAAACATTTGATGTGTTAGCAAATAATTCTGCCAAAGACGTAGCTACTTTAATNAATGNAGAAACTTCGAATACAGGCGTTACGGCAGCTGCAAAAACCCATGCAAAACTATTATCAACAGCAGGAACAGCAACCTACTCTTTAAAAATCAATGGTATATCAACTGGTAATTTTTCAATTAGTAATAGTTCTGTCACTTCAGCAGTAACAAAAATAAATACGATTTCAGGAACTACAGGTGTTACAGCAAAGGCAAGCTCAGATGGAACGTTTATAACCTTAACTCATTCTTTAGGAGAGGATATCACTNTTGAAAATGAATCTGCTGGAACTAATTTGGACATATATGCTGTCGGTTATGATGAAACAACAGTTTCTGGTGCCAAACAAGATTTAGCTGCGAGTGGAGGTAATGACTCNTCTAGAATCATTGGNACAATAAGTCTAACTTCTAAGAATGCTTATAGTGTTACTCAATCCGGANCAGCGGGTACAGGTTATTTTGCCACAGGAAACTCTTCTGTCTTGGTTGATGACTCTGTTGTTAATGGTTCTATTTATAGGGCAACACTTGATCAGCCTGTTGCTTTTCCTCAAGGAACGTCAAAAAAACAAAATATATTCGAATTAATTGGTGAAACTCCTGAAGATTTATTAGTTGTCGTTGAAAATGGGGGATTAAGAAAATTAGCTTTAGACCATGATGGTTTCTCAGGGAATAAGGACTGGGAAAGAAGAAATCTTAGAATTGATGTTGAGGGAAAGAAGGGCTCTGAAACCGCAACAGTTTTTGATAATGAAACAGAAACTATGCTTGGAGTTTTTGATTTACAAAATTCTTTACTGTTTGATGTTCAAGGATGGAGGATAGAGCTCGATAAAATGCCAACAGAAGGTGATAAGTTTTTTGCTACCAACAATCAGGCTGGATCAGGTGATAATAGAAATGTCCTGCGCTTTATTAAATTACAGGACGATAACCTTTTAGGGCCAGGATCAGGTAATTTCCAAGAAATTTTTGTTAGTTCGATTGCTAAGATTGGTTCAAACTTGTCAACTGCTGAAACAACGCGGGACGGTGCGGAGGCTATTCGTGATGGAGCGAAGGCTGCACAAGCCTCATTTAGTGGAGTTGACCTTGATACTGAAGCGGCGGACCTAATTCGATTTCAACAAGCTTATCAAGCAGCAGCTCAGGTTATGTCTTCTGCAAGACTTCTTTTTGATACTCTCTTGAATACGTTGTGAGGATAGAATGAAAATCTCAAATAATGAATTTGCATCTCAGCAAATAAGACAATTCGGACGTTTAATGGAAGATATTCAATCTAACCAAGAAAAAATTAGTTCCGGCCAAAGAATTAATAGACCTTCAGATGCTCCCGTAGATGCGACACGTCTTTCAATTGCAAATCACATGAAAAGTAGAGTTGATCAGTATAGAGAAAACTCACAAACAGCTGAAAATAAATTAAGACGCTATGATATAGCCTATAAAGATGTTTCTAATCTAATGACTAGAATTAAAGAATTAGCTATTCAAGCCGCAAACGATTCAAGCAGTGATCAGGATAGGAAATTTATTGCAACTGAAATTAATGGTCTGAAAGAAAACATTCTTGCAATTGCGAACTCAAGAGATGACAATGGTCAGTATATCTTTGGAGGTTTTAATTCTGAGGACCCTGCTTTTGTTGAGCAAAAACCAAAACCTAATTTAGTCCATACTAAAAAAGGAAGTTCAAGGGTTGCTTTAAGCCCTTCAACTACTGCACCAGTAAATACAACGACTGCAGATGAAGATATAGTAATAAGCGGCATAAGAGGAACTCGTACAATAGATGTGTCAGCTTCAGATTCTGCTAAGACTGTAGCTACGGCAATTAATAAAGTTGCTCCTGAAACAGGAGTTGCTGCAACTGCCAAAACTTATGCAAGGATCTCTTCGACGCGCACTTCAAATGCAACGAACAACTTAAAAGTTAATGGTTTTTCAACAGGTAATTTTTCAATTAGCTCAGATACTGTTTCAGATGCGGTTACTAAGATTAACGCAATTACAGCAAATACAGGTGTTTCGGCAAAGGCATTTGAGATAAGTGGATCCTATGTATATTCTGGTACTACAAGAGCAGCCTTGACGGTAGCACCGACTGCAGCTGCTAACACAACAACAGCAAATGAAGATATTGTAATCCTAGGAAACGGTGTTACTCGGACAATTGACGTAAGTGCAAATGAAAGCGCACAACAAGTTGCTGCAAAAATTAATGTTGAAACTNCAAATACAGGTGTTGCGGCAACAGCAAAGACATATGCAAAATTAGCGGCAGAAGATAATCCTCCAGGCACCTTTAACATTTCAATTAACGGAGCGTCTACAGGTAACTTCTTAATGGGTAGTAATTCAGTTGCTACTGCAGTTTCAGCCATTAATGCAATTACTGGTTCATCAGGTGTTAGTGCTGAGGCGAGTCCTGATGGAACATTTGTTACCCTTCACAATTCACAAGGTGCTGATATTATTGTAGAAAATAATGATTCGCATGCTCATTTAGACATCTGGGCAGTTGCTTACGATGGGGTAACTGTTAGCGGTACTAAACAAGATATACTTGCAAGTGGTAGTAACGATGCAACAAGAATTATTGGGACAATAAATTTAAATTCCTCAAAAAGTTTTACAGTTACACAACAGGGTACGCCTGCTAATGGTTATTTTTCAGATGGTGCTGGTGCAACAGAAAAATATGTTCAACTTTATGATTCTCAAGGAGCAGATATTACAATTGAAAATATTTCTACAGACCCCCTGATAGACGTTTATGCTCTAGAATATGACGGTACTACACTTTCGGGTACAAAGCAGGATCTTGCTCCATCAGGAGGTAATGATGCAACTCGTGTTATGGGTAACATTAATCTTTCTTCTCCATCTTCATATACTGTTACTCAATTGGGTAATGAGGCCAAAGGATATTTTTCTTCTGGAATATCAGGGCTCACTGAAACAAGCGGTACTGATGAAACGCGAACCTCTAAAATAGAATATGTTGGCAGTCCAGGAAGACGAGATGTACAGGTTTCAGAAACGCGTATTTTATCTGTTCAAGAGGATGGCTATGAGGGATTCTTAAGAGTAAAGTTAGATGATGGNTCANGGTCGTCTATCTTTGATTTAATAGATGAAACTGTTAAACATATAAATTCAAGCAATAACCCTCAGGAAAATTATAAAGTTTTTAGTGTTGCATCTTCGGCAACAGAACCGGCATCAACTGCATCATCAAAGTCAATTACAGCAGCAGAAGATTTTATACTGAAAGTTGGTCTACTTGAGCGAACTATTGATGTCGTTGCAAATGAGACTGCTCAATCAGTTGCATCAAAAGTTAATGCAATAACTGGGGATACACAAATCTCTGCCAAGGCAAAAACATATGCTAAATTCTTGTCGAAGGGTCCTGTTAGAAATTATTCAATCAAAGTGAATGGTATATCTACTGGTGACTTCTCAATATCTAAAACATCAGTTGGTGATGCTATTACAAAAATTAATGCAATTTCTACAACAACAGGTGTTAAGGCATCTGCTAGTCATGATGGAACCTATATAACTCTATTTCATGAGATTGGTGCCGATATAACAATCGAGAATGAGTCAACAGGTGTTGATCTAGAAGTAACGGCTATTGGTTATGATGGTAAAACCACTTCAGGTGAAGCACAGAATCTTGAGGCATCGGGAGGGAAAGATGCAACACGTGTAGCAGGTAATCTTCAACTTGGTGCACCTGTTGAATTTTCAATGACTCAAAGTGGCACAGATTCTTTAGGATATTTTAGGGATGAGACAGCTAAATTATCAACTGTTTCTGCAAGAGTCAGCCAGAGCTTGTTTGGGTTAACATCTTCTCTTGAGCATATTTCTCAGAGACACGCATCTGTTGGAGCCAGAATGCAAACTGTTGTTGCTCAATCAGATATACTTGATAATCGATTAGCAGTCTTACAAAAGGATATTTCTGATCTAAGGGATGCAGATATCGCAAAATTAGTCATTGAACTCCAGAATAGCCTAACAACTCTTGAGGCTGCTCAACTAGCATATTCAAAAATTACACAAATTAGTTTATTTGATTTTTTAAGATGATTTCTTATTCAGCTGTTAAATAAGCCAGAGGGTCTATTTCTTTTTCCATAATGGTTGCGACGGGGTCAAATCCATCTTCATCACTTGGCTTCCAGCCCACTGGGGCCTTTTTAAGCTTTCCTGACCTTCTAGTAACTATATAACTCTGGAAGTGTTTCTTGGCATCCTCAGTGTCATAAATTGCAAGATCTGCAGGATCTAACCAACTATATCCCCCCATGAGACCTTTTCTTTTTCTTGGGGTTGTTATACTTGAAAAATTGATTAGAAAAAACGTGTAGTCTCGAAGAACTGCTACTGCATCTGCTTCGTCAGCTTGAGATAAAAATTGAAGGTATTCATTAGCGAAAGAATAGAAGACTTCATTTGGGACTGGAGCGTAGGTTTTTTTGAATCCATCGGTATATTTTTCTACAACAAAATTAAGATTAACCTCGGTTGATAAAAACTCTAATGCTGCGTAGGAGGAGCACGCATAAACTAACCATGTTGGACATTTTTTCTTAGCGCCTGCAGACATTTTGAACCTTTTTATAATAAATCAAACATCTAGCTTATGAACTGGTATTTTAACAAAATAAGGCAAAATATACAATTCAGCATATCTAAATAAGGTTTTTAACTTAAATTTTAATAAAAAAAAGGGATATTTAACTATGGAAGGTATAATTTTAATTATTATGATATTTTTTTATATTTAAGCTAATAATTTTTTTCTTACTGTCGTTTAATTGAGAGTAACAAACAAGGCAAGATTATCAGGATAAAAACAAAGAAAGCCTTGATTTAAGGAGACTTACGGTGCTCGCCCTCCTCGGCCCGTAACACGCAACGAGCACCGTTATTCAAACCCCGGCAGAAATGCCGGGGTTTTTTTATAGAGATTGTTAAAGGCTAAATTTTTCTAAAAAAAATTAATTAGTTCCTAATATTATTTTCAAACGGTCGTTTAACTCCCTGAGTGATGACACTCTAACTGGCCGGTGGGCGGCCGCAACAGAAAGAAAGATCTGAGGAGCGATAAAAATGGCAGCAATCGTTAATACAAATATTGGTTCATTGTATAGTCAAATGCATTTAGCCAAAACTGAAGAGATGCTGGACAAGGCAACTGAACGCCTTTCATCCGGAAATAAGATAAATACTGCGGCAGATGATGCAGCAGGGATGGCAATTTCAACAAGAATGGTTTCACAAGTTAGAGGTCTACAAATGGCAGTTAAAAATGCCAATGATGGACTTTCTATGCTTAATTCAATTGAGGGTGCTCTCGGTGAAGTTACAAACATGCTTCAGAGAATTAGAGAACTATCAGTACAGGCAGTTAACGATTCTAACTCCGGTTCTGATCGTCTCTTAATTCAACAAGAAGTAAACCAGTTAACTTCTGAAATTACACGAGTTTCAACAAATACAAGATTTAACGCTGAACGTGTTCTAAATGGCGATTTGAAAAGTAAAAGCTTCCAAATTGGGTACGAAGGTGGTGAAACAGTTAATTTTACTGTTGATGATATTCAATCATCAGCATTGGGTGCACATACAATGACTAGTACAGCACGTGCGACCATAGCAGCAGCAGCAGCACCGGGTGCCAACAGTACGACCGCCGATGCGGATATTATCATTAACGGTGATCGTGTTTCATCAACTATAGATGTTGGTGCTAACAACAGTGCCAAAACAGTTAGAGATGCGATTAATGCGGAAACTGGTTCAAATGGTGTGTCAGCTGACGCTAGAACATATGCAAAGGTTCTTAGCACAGCAGCAACAGCAACATACTCGCTTAAAATCAATGGTACAGCAACAGGAAACCTTCAAATTGGTTCTGCATACGTTGCAGACGCTGTTACTAAAATTAACCAAATTTCGGGTACAACAGGCGTAACGGCAACAGCAGCAGCAGACAACAGTTTTGTTCTTTTATATGATAATCAGGGAAATGATATAACTGTTGAGAACGAAGCCGCTGGAACAGACCTAGATGTTTTCGCTGTTAATTATGATGGAAGTACTAATGCTGGAGCTAAGCAGGATCTGGCTGCTACAGGCGGTAACGATGCTGCAACAGTTATTGGAAATATCAAGTTATCATCTTCTAAAGCGTTTAGTGCGACTCAGTCTGGAACAACAGGTTACTTTACAACTGGCTCGTCTAGTCTGTCTGCAGTATCCAATATCGATGTTAAAACAGCTTCTGCTGCTGGAAATGCATTAGATACACTTGATGGTGCTTTAGAAAAAGTAAACTTTATGCGTTCCGAGCTTGGTGCGTTACAAAACCGACTCAGTTATACAATTGATAACTTAACAAACATTTATACAAATACAGAAACAGCAATTTCTCGAATTGTTGATGCAGATTTTGCTCTTGAAACATCAAAACTTACAAAAGCACAGGTCTTACAGCAGGCTGGTACTGCAATGTTGGCCCAGGCTAATCAATCTAAGCAAACGGTGCTTGCCCTTCTCGGACCGTAACACGCAACGAGTACCGTTTATTTCTCCCGGTAGGGTTTTTTACCCTACCGGGTTTTTTTTGTTTAATTTTATAATTATCCTAAAAATTATAAATTCAATGTCGTTATAAGGAACACGGGTCTAGGAATATAAATTTGAAAAGGATTAGGGAATTAGTTCTCAGGTCTTCTTCAAGTTGTGGTCGCCCACCGGCCAGCTCCGACTAACGTCGGATAGAGTGTCAGCATAGTTTCGTTGCGTGTTGCGGAACGTAGTAAGAAAGGGTGTCAGCATGCCTGCCATCAACACGAACATAAGTGCCTTGCACGGATTAGTTAACCTCAATAGAGCTGAAGCTGATTTAAACGAGGCAAGTCAAAGACTATCTTCAGGAAAAAAACTAAATAGCGCTGCGGACGATGCCGCTGGCCTTTCAATAGCCACACGCATGACTTCGCAAATTACTAGTTTAAACATGGCTATGAAAAATACCAACGATGGTATTTCAATGCTAACAACAGTTGAGTCTGCATTAGGTGAAATCAGTAACATGCTTCAGCGTATGCGTGAACTTGCTGTTCAATCTGGTAATGATATCAACTCTGGTAAGGACCGTACCTATCTTCAGGACGAAATAAACCAGTTCAAAACAGAGATTACTAGCATCTCAACAAATACGCAGTTTAATGGAACCAATGTTCTTGACGGAACGTTACAGAGTAAAGTAATCCAAACTGGCATGAACAGCGGTCAAAGTATCACATTCTCAGTTGATAACGTGGCTTCTTCTGTTCTCGGTTCATATGCACTAACTGGTACAGCACGTGCGACCATAGCAGCAGCAGCAGCACC
>NZGX01000018.1 GCA_002691085.1 Rhodospirillaceae bacterium
AGAATATCCTGATAATTTTATTTATAAGAAAAATATATTATATATAATTTCTTTAACAATTTAATTATTAACTAAAAAAAATAGATAAAGTTGGAGATTATAATTATGTATATCACACCTTACGATATCCTTGTTTACTTACATACTCTTTTATTTGTCTATTGGTTAGGTGGTGATTTAGGAGTTTACCTTTCAGCTAAATATGTTGCTAATAGAAACCTATCATTAGAAGAAAGATTTAGATTTTTACATGTATTAATGCAGTGTGATATGGGGCCTCGTACTGCATTAATTGGACTTATCCCTCTTGGCTTTCAAATGGCATGGATGCGAGGATATTCGCCCATTGATGGAGTTTCATTATTGCTAATCTGGGTTATTTGTGTCTCATGGTTAATTTCTAATTGGTGGGTATTTTTTAATGAAGAGCATTCATCAGCAATTTTAATAAAAAAAATAGATATGTCTATTCGATATCTAATTATTTTTGGAATGGGTTCTCTTGGCTTATGGTCACTTATTACTGGAGATATAATTGAAAATACTAATGTAGCGGCGAAAATATTTCTTTTTGCCTTTACTGTCTCACTTGGTGTTTATTTAAGATCAGAAATTAAAAACTGGATTATAGGTTTTTCAATGGTAAGAAAAGGAGGCGAAGAGAAGGAAAAAGGTAATGATATTATTGCAGATGCGCTTTCAAGGTCGAAGGTTGCAGCTTTAAGTCTATGGGGAATAGTTGCACTAATAGCATTCCTTGGAAAAGTTCAGCCTCTACCTTAATAAATTTATGACCCAAAAATGGAAACCAGAAACTTACCTTATTTATGAAAAAGACAGAAGCAGACCTGCTCTGGATTTATTATCGCAAATAGATTTAGATACTGATGGAGGGATAGTAGATCTAGGATGTGGACCAGGGAATATAACAAAAATCATAAAAGATAATTGGCCAGATAGAAAATTAACTGGAATTGATATTTCAGAAGAGATGATCAGTGAAGCTAAAAAGAAGTATCAAAAATCCAATATATGCTGGGAGAAGGCTGACATAACCCATTGGACATCAGATGAAAAGCTAGCACTTGTTTTTTCTAATGCAGCTCTCCAATGGATTCCAAACCATGAGGTGCTTTTCTTAAAACTTTTAAAAAATCTAAAGAGTAAGGGCACTCTTGGGATTCAAGTGCCTATAACAAAAAAATTATACTTTCAAGAAGCTATACATAAACTTTCATCCCTTCCAAAATGGGCAAAATACTTTGAGAATGTAAAACAAATAAATAATTCTATAAAAGTTAATCAGATATATCAGATTCTTTCATCTCATTGCAAAGATATCAATATATGGAAAACAAATTATTACCATGTATTGACAGGAAATAGCCCTGTAACAGAATGGATTAAAGGCACTGGCCTGACACCCTACTTATCGTTACTTAGCAGACCAGATAAAAAAATATTTTTGGATGAATACAAACAATTAGTAAATAATTTGTACCCCAAACAGGAAGATAAAAAAACTA
This sequence comes from Rhodospirillaceae bacterium, assembly GCA_002691085.1. Lineage (GTDB taxonomy): Bacteria > Pseudomonadota > Alphaproteobacteria > Rhodospirillales > Rhodospirillaceae. Next base: position 1,527 of record NZGX01000018.1, read on the forward strand.
TTCTTAAAATGAAAAGACTTTTTATAATAGCGAGAAAAAAATAAAATCTTATATTTAGTAAATTTTTCATAACTTACTTTGAATCATCTATAAATTCTTAATAATTATTCTGTGGATAACTTTAACCTTTCTTTGCATTTTTTTATAACGGATTTCTTTTCAACAAGCGTCATGTTCCTCCAATTACCAATTTCCTCTAAAGTCCTGTAACATCCTATGCATGATTTAGTTTTTTTATTAATGGTACAGATACCAACACATGGTGAGGCAGGAATATTTTCTGAATTTTGATTATCAAACAATTTTTTTAGCCTATAATATACAAACATTAACCTTTTGAGAGAATATACTAGTATGACAAACGAAAAAAAACTTACAATTTTAGGAAAGAAAGCATCAATACCAGATTCGCCCGAGGAATCAAGATTAGAAACTGTAGAGAATCCTCATGTTGGCACTCAATACGTGATAAGATTTACCTGTCCTGAATTTACAACAATTTGTCCAATTACTGCACAGCCTGACTTTGCTAATATTATTATTGATTATATTCCTGAGAAACAAATTGTAGAATCAAAATCACTCAAAATATTTCTGTCATCTTTCAGGAGTTTCAATGGTTTTCATGAACATTGTACTATACTAGTAGCAAAAAGAATAATATCCGCAATAAATCCAATATGGTTAAGGATTGGAGGTTATTGGTATCCTAGAGGGGGAATCCCAATTGATATTCATTGGCAAACTGGAGCCCCACCTGATAATGTTTGGATACCAGATCAAAATATTGCTCCGTATAGAGGAAGATAAATTTATATTAAGTGCATTATTGTGCCAAGGGTGTAGGTAATAAATATAGGAGAAAAGTAATGAATAAATTTGAAGGGAAGATTGCGTTAATTGTTAATTCTAAAAGTACTACCGGCGAAGCAATCTGCAAAAGAATTCTCTCAGAGGGAGGTACAATAATAGAGGCAAACTTTGATATAGAATCTGAAACTGCTTGGGAAAAAGAATTAAATAATATTGGGAGTCAATATAAAGGGTTAGATATAATTATAACAATATCTGAGTCAAAATATGAGAAACCTAAAACTATTCAAGATACAACCCTCGAAGAATTTAGAAAAGTAAATCGTGAAAATTTAGAAGTAGCTTTTTTAGCTACAAGGTTTGGGGTTGTAAAAATGAGAGAGTTTAAAAAAGGAGGATCAATCGTACATGTATCACCCGCTACTGCTACTGTTGGAATTCCTGGACAGGCAGCTTATTGCTCTTCTGCAAACGGTATAAGAATGATGACAAGAGGTGCCGCACTTTCATGCTGTGAAGCAAAGGATAAAATTAGAATAAATTGTGTGCAATCGGGGCAAATAAAAAACACTCCCCAAGAAAATATGTTAGAAAAATCTAAAATACCCCTTGGAGAAAGTGGTGATGTTTCTGATATTGCGAATGCTGTCGCTTTTTTAGCATCTGATGAAGCATATTATATAACAGGTTATATTTTACCAGTTGATGGTGGATTTTTAGCAGCATAATTTTTAAAATTTGGAGTTAAACTAATGCACTCACTATTCAATAAGGTTGCTATAATAACTGGATGTACTGCAGATAGTATAGGAAGAGCATGCGCTCTAGAGTTAGCAAAAAAAGGTACAAAGGTAGTAGTAACAGGGAGAACTGAAACAGGGGGAAGAGAAACTGAAAAGATCATAAGAGACGCTGGTGGAGAATGTATTTATATTAAACATGACGTAACAAAAGTAAGTGACTGGGAATTGGTTGTTGATAAAACACTTAAAGAATTTAATCAGATTAATTTTCTAATTAATAATGCTGGTGAAGCAATTGTTAAACCAATCGAAAAATTATCTTTTAAAGATTTAGAATTCCTACGTCTTGTTGATCTTGATGGTCCATTTATCGGAATGAAATATTGTTGGCCACATATGGTAAAATCCGGTGGTGGAGTAATTTTAAATATGAGTTCTATAGTAGGGCAAAAAGGAAACCCAAAGGGTACTGCTTATGGCGCAATTAAGGGAGCACAACTGGGACTAACAAAAAGTTGTGCATTAGATGGTGCATTGGTTAATATACGTGTTAATTCAGTCCACCCTGGAATGATTTGGACTGCAGGAATACCAGATGTACTTGGCCCAGATGCAGAGTCAAAAAAGCCTGCAGTTGCCGCCCGCATCCCATGGGGTGAGACTGGAGAGTCTAAACACGTAGCTGATGCTGTGGTTTTTTTATGTTCAGATGAGGGAAAATATATAACAGGTATTGAATTCAATATAGATGGTGGTGCGGGAGCTTAGGTTTTTAATCTAAATAATTTATGCAAAATAAAAATGAAATAATAAATAAAGCGATATATCTTCAAAAATCTGGAAAATTAAAAGAAGCAGAAGAATATTTACAATTTCATTATAGTAATTCTAAAGATGATACAAATATTTCTATTGCCTATGCTTCTGTTTCAGAGAGCGTAGGAAAGAAAGACATAGCAATCAAAATACTTCAAGATGCAATTATTCTTAATCCCAATAATGCTTTATTACTTACAAACTTAGGTGGAGTACTTGTCAGAAATGGTAAATCAAAAGAAGCTATTGCTTATCTTGAAAAAGCTTCTTCACTCATACCAAATAACATAATTAATTATACCAACTTGGCGTGTGCTTATGCTGAAGAGAGAGATTGGAAAAGAGCAGCTGCTAGTGCTGAAGTAGTATTATCACAAAATCCAGATTCAAAGTTTATGCTTAAGCTAATAGCACAATCCTCCGTAGAGATAAAAAATTACTCACGATGTTTATCTGCTTATGATAAATTGTCAGATCTCCAAGATATTCAATATCAAAATATCCAAAGCTCTGCATCATCTATGAAAATTGACTTCAGCCGAAAAAAACCGAGCCATCGATATGTTGAACTCTCTAATCAATATGAGATTATGCATGAAAAAAGTTTAAAAGAGAAAAATATTACATTTGCTGGTATTGTTACATTTTTAAGAGTTGCACCCTTCATAAGAAAGAAATTTAAAAATAAAGAAATAGATTCAATGCTAGACTATGGAGGTGGGCAAGGAAAACAATATTTTCTAAAAGACCTTCATGATTCTATCGGAAAAAATTATAAAAATATGGAAAGTTTTTTAAATATCAATTCAGTAAAGATTTATGACGCTGGTAGACCTGATACGTTTGATAATCTTGGAAAAATATATGACGCTGTAATATGTACAGATGTACTAGAACACTGTGATAAATTAGATTTACCATGGATCATTTCTGAACTGTTTGGACATTCAAAAAAATATTTATTTGCGACTATAGCAACTTACCCAGCAGTAAAAATTCTTCCGAATGGTGAGAATGCTCATTGTACAATTGAGGAGTCTAAGTGGTGGTCTAATCTATTTTCCAAAATAGCATATAAGTTTCCAAATATAGAATATTCATTCTTGGTTGTTAATGATAGATCATTTGATAATGTCGAAGCCTTTACAAATTCAAATTTGAAAGTTTAGTATGGTAAACCTTATAGGTAAAGTTGGAATAATAACTGGTACAACAGCAGATAGTATTGGGAGAGCATGTGCACTTGCAATGGCGAGAGCCGGTGTAAAACTAATAGTAACTGGTAGAAATGAAACCGGGGGTAAAACTACTGAAAAAATAATTAATGATGAGGGTTATTCGGCAATATTTATAAAACATGATGTTACATCTGAAAAAGACTGGGAAAATGTAGTCAATAAATGCCAAGAGAAATATGGTAGACTCGATATACTCCTAAATAATTCAGGAGAGTCTAGAGGCGGACCAATCGAAAAATTAAGCCTCAACGATTTACATTTTCTATTAAAGGTTAACGTTGAAGGACCATTTCTTGGTGCAAAACATTGCTGGAAGCACCTATGTGATAGTGGAAGTGGGGTAATTCTCAATATGTCTTCACTTACTTCTCAACAACCAGGACCAGGAGGAACAATCTACGGTCCCTCAAAAGCAACACAAAACTCCTTAACTAGAGTCATGGCTATGGAAGGAGCTAAGCATGGAATTAGAGCTATTTCAGTGCTTCCTGGGCTTACATTTACTGATGGTGTTTTAGACTCATTAGGAAACGATACATCTAGGTATAAGGCACCCATGGCAAAGAGAATATGGATGGGTGAATGGGGAAAATCTGAACATATTGCTGATGCATGCGTCTTTCTAGCCTCTGAAGAAGCAAAGTATATTACAGGTGTTGAATTTAATATTGACGGCGGTGGTGTTGGTCAAATACCCAAAAATTAACCCTTATAACATATCATCATCATGAATAATTGATATAGAATTAATACAATATCTAAGACCTGTGGGGTTTGGTCCATCGGGAAAAACATGACCAAGATGCCCACCGCAGTTTGAACAAACAACTTCTGTCCTTACCATACCATGGGTAACATCTCTAATTTCATTGACTGAATTTGGTAAACATTGAAAAAAACTTGGCCACCCAGACCCTGAATCAAATTTATGAGATGAATCAAAGAGAGGTTTTTTACATCCAGCGCAGTAATAATTACCCCTAGACTTATAATTATTATATTTGCCAGTCCATGGACGCTCTGTACCTTTTTCTCTAAGAATATAATATTGATCATCTGACAGTTTATCTCGCCATTCTGAGTCAACAATTTTCTCTTTTTGGTCTTCCATATAGCATTCCTAAAAATTTAAATATCTATAAGTAAATAAAATTTACTCGGTATTTATTTTACTCTATATTTTATCATAATCCTAAAACCTTTATAAATACATAATACTAATTAAATAATGATTCCTTCAATTACAGTCTTTCTTATCTCAATTTGTGGACTTGGTTTCAGTGCAAGTGATTATTTTAGAAAACTGGCACTAAACAATTTAGATGCTAGAATCTTACTGTTAATATTTGTAAGCGGTCAAATCCCACTTTTAGGTTTATGGTTTATCCTAAGTGATAATTATCATATAGATACTTTCTATTGGCCAATTGGTATTCTGGCAGGAATAATGGGACTTATTGCTAATCTTTTATTCTTAAAATCCTTAAAAGTTAGTGAGATTAGTAAAGTAATTCCCATACTAGGTATTATTCCAGTTTTCTCATCTATATCTAGTTTTATTTTAATCGGCGAAACATTAAATCTTAATCAGGTATTGGGTATTACATTATCATGCCTGGCATTAATTATTATTTATTCCCCTCATGGAATGAGTCCATTTTCCGGTTTTAAAGCCTTTATTCAAGACAAAGGTGCACGCTTGATGACAGCTGTTGCAATTATTTGGTCAATACTCGCTCCAATTGATAAATTATGTATGCAATACTCATCCAGTGCAACCCACGGTCTAATACAAACAATATTTATTACATTTACACTTTTTATTTTTATATCTTTGAATGGAAAACAAACAACAATCCCTTTAAATAAAAGTTTCTTAAGACCAGCAATACTCGCATCAGTAACAGCAGGTATCGCATATGGTGCTCAACTCATGGCCTATGAAATGACATTAGTATCTTTTGTAGAGTTATATAAACGGATAATTGGTATAATTGGAGCATTGATGGTTGGTAGACTTTTTCTATCAGAAAAAATTACTAAGCAAAAATTATTTGGTATATTTATGATAATTATTGCGTTACCGTTAATTATGATCGATTTCTAAAATTTAGTAATGAGAAAAAAATAAATGNTTAATTACTCGCANGAATCNCTNGAGAATAAAGTTATTTTGATCACAGGTGGAAGTAGAGGATTTGGTTGGTTTATTGCTGAAAAACTTCTTAGTTTTGGTGCAAAGGTTGCAATTACAGCAAGCAGTGGAAGCAAAGAGCTAGAAGAGTCTAAGTCTAAAGCTGATAAAATAGCTGGGGCAAATAAATGCATTCCTATAATTGCGGATGTTAGAAATTGGGAAGACTGTGAACTAACAATAAACCAAGTTATTGACAAATTTGGCAAAATTGATGTTTTGATAAATAATGCTGGAAAAGGCAGTAAGGAGTATCGGATTGATTATTTAGGGGGTGGCACAACCAAGTTCTGGGATATCCCTATAGAATCTTGGAATGCAATCATCAATACAAATCTTACGGGGTCTTTTCAAATGACCAAAGCTGTAGTGCCACAAATGATAAAACAAAAGCATGGGAAAATATTTAGTATTTCAACAAGCCTAAAAACGATGATCGGAACTGGCTTATCACCTTATGGCGCATCCAAAGCAGGCTTAGAACTTACTCATATAACTTGGTCAAGAGAGCTTAAAGAGCATAACATTGATGTGAATATTTTATTACCAGGGGGAGCGTCTGATACAGATTTTATCCCGGAGAGTATGGTTCCTGGAGAAGTAGGAAAAAGACAAGACAAAATCCTCCCTGGAGATATTATTGTTCCACCAGCAGTATGGTTATGTACTAATGAAACCAATGGAGTAACCGGAAGAAGAATTATTGCAAAATACTGGGACCAAAAACTTCCCCCGAAAGAATCATTTGAAAAATGTCTTCAGCCAATACATGAAAATCCTGAAATCATGTGATTAATAAATTTTTACCAAGGTAATTCAGAACCATCATAAACCATATAACGACCTGAATCTTTAATAGTAAGATTATCTATTACATTTTTCATCCCAACTACACTTGTTTTTGTATCTATGTCTGCATTAGGTCCACCCATATCAGTTCTTACCCAGCCTGGATGGAGAGGTATACAAATAACACCCTTATCTTTAAGGTCTATAGCCATAGAACGCATTATAGCATTCACACCAGCTTTACTAACACGATAAGCGTACATCATACCTTGATCGTTCCCACCAATTGAACCAATTATACTAGACAAAGTAATAATTTTTTTATGATTACCCAATTCAATATTACTTATTAAAGACTCACAGATTTTCATTGGACCAAAAATATTAACTTTTATAATTCTCTGCCAATCTTCATAATCCGTACTTCCAAATTCTTGAAGCCCTCCAGGCTCAGAAACAATCTTCTTACCGTAATAGCCTGCAACATTTACTAAAATATCTATTGGTGTATTTTTTAAATCTTGTGATAAGGCCGATATAGAATTTAGGTCTTCCACATCTAACTGATGTATTTCAATATCATTCCCTTTTTTGTTAACAAGCTCAGTCAAATCATTTGAATCATTAGGGTTTCTTGATGTTGCAATAACTTTCCAACCATCATTTGCATATTCCTTAACTAAACCCAAACCAAGGCCTCTGTTTGCACCGGTAATTAAAATTGTTGACATGTTTATTCACCCTTTTAAAAAAAATATGTTATCAAATATAAATAAGTATTAACAAATAACCATAAAAAATTGGAAATTCCATATGAAAATAGATGAAATTATTGAAGCAGCCCAAGCTAGAGAAAATGATTTAAAATTACTGAATCATACTGTTTTATTTGACTTAGAAGAGGATGGTAAAATTCTAATGGATGCCTCAGGAGATGATCTCAAGATAACCCTTAATCCGCCAAATGATGAAGCTGAAACAACTTTAATTCTATCGAAAGAAAATATGGAAGAGCTAATAACTGGGGAATTAAGTCCTATGGTTGCCTTCACAATGGGTAAGGTAAAAGTGCTAGGATCAAAAGGTGTGGCCCTAAAATTGAGTGGTTTATTAGAAAATTAAAAATAACCAACAAGATCAGCACTTTAAAACACGAGGGTCTATAAGTAAAAAGTAATAAAATATTGTTGACTGACTGGTTAGTCAGTGAAATAATGAAATTCTAATTTTAAATATAGTTTTTGTATAATTTTTTTGCTTGAGAACTAGAGTGATGGATAAGCACTTATCTTCAGTTGATAAACCTTGGATAAAAAACTACCCCAGCCATATTAATTGGTCTACCGAATTACATTTTTCACCTATCTTTGATGGTTTAAAAAAAAGTTCTGAAATAAATCCAAATAGAGATGCAATAATCTTTATGGGAAAAAAATGGACTTATGAACAAACTATTGTAATCGTAAATAAATGCATATCTGGATTACAAAAAATTGGTGTTAAAAAAGGTGATAGAATTGCCATAGCACTCCCTAACTCCCCTTACTATATATTCTTTTTTTATGCATGCACTGCAATCGGTGCAATAGTTGTAAACATAAACCCTTTGCACACAGTCAATGATATACTCGAACAAGTTAGTATTACAAAACCAAAAATAATTATTACTATAAACGTAAGTGATATTTTTAAAAAAATAGAGAAGGCTTGTGAATTTGATACAGTAGAAAAAATAGTTCTATGCTCAATTCAGGATGTTATACCAACTTACAAAAGAGTTTTAGTTAATCTATTTAAAAGCGATAGTATTTCAAAGGTTAGTAACTCAAATAGAATAATACTTTATAAAAACTTAATAGATAATAGCGGTACTTTTACAGAAAACTTTATAAACCCAAAAGAAGATATTGCCATCCTCCAATTTACAGGGGGTACCACTGGTATTTTGAAAGCTGCAAAGCTTACCCATGCAAATATTACATCAAATATTAATCAAATAGTTTCATGGAATGATGAAACTAAAACGAATAATTATAAAGTATTAGCTGTTCTTCCATTCTTTCATATTTTTGGTTTAACAATAGCAATGTTAGCACCAATAAAAGAAGCTGCAACCTTGGTTATCATGCCAAAATTTGAAATTAAAGAATGCCTAAAAAATATAGAGAATTATAAAATTAGTTACCTTCCAGGGGTCCCCACCATTTTTGGAGCTTTAAAAGAATACCCAAAAATAAAGAAGTTTAATCTCAAATCAATTAAACTTTGTTTTTCCGGAGGAGCACCTCTTCCAAAGGAAGTTAAGAATGCTTTTGAAGGGATTACTGGTTGTAGAATAATTGAGGGTTATGGTTTAAGTGAAACATCACCAGTAGTTACAATAAACCCTATTAACGGAAAGCATAAATCTGGATCAGCTGGAATTCCCGTACAAAATACTGAAATTCAAATCAAGGTTTTAGATGGATTGGATAGAATAACTAAAAATGGTAAAGCGGGTGAAGTATGTATTAAAGGTCCGCAATTAATGCAAGGATATTGGGATAAAGAAGATCAGGAGGATATATTTTGTGATAACTTTTTTAGAACTGGGGATATTGGATATCTAGATGAAGAAGGTTACCTTTTTCTTATCGATAGGATTAAGGATATTATAATTGCAAGCGGGNATAATATATATCCCAGTAAAATTGAAGCTGCAATTTATCAGCATCCTAATATTTTAGAGGCTGTTGTAATTGGTGTGCAAGATGATCATAGAGGAGAAACACCTAAGGCTTATATCAAATTAAAAGAAAATAAATTTCTTAATAAAAAACAATTACTTTCTTTTTTATCTGATAAGCTTTCACCAATCGAAAAACCAACTCATATCGAGTTTAGAGATGAAATGCCCAAAACTATTGTTGGTAAATTGTCTAAGGAAGCACTTAGAAATGAATATAATTTAAGAGGAGATAAAGATGACTAAGGCCTATATCGCCGGATTTTCAAGAACACCTTTTACGCCTGCTAATAAAGGTGAACTTATCAAAATGAGGCCAGATGATCTAGGAGCACTTGTGGCAAAATCACTTGTTGATGACCTAGACATAGATCCAGAAACGATTGAAGATCTCATTGTTGGATGTGCTTTTCCTGAGGGTGAGCAAGGATTAAATCTTGCAAGAAATATAGTTTTTTTGGCTAATTTGCCAAACAATATTGCAGCTACAACAGTAAATCGTTTCTGCGGATCATCTATGCAAGCAATCCATATGGCTGTAGGAGCTATTCATTCGGGTTCAGGTGATGCCTTTCTTTGTTTAGGAGTTGAAAGCATGACTAGAATTCCCATGCCTGGATTTAATCCCATGCTGAACCCTAAATTAATATCTGAAGAACATCCGGCTTATATCGGTATGGGTGAAACTGCTGAAAATCTTGCAAAAAAATATAATATTACATTTGATGAGCAAAATATTTTTTCAGAAAAGAGTCACAGAAAAGCCTTTAAGGCAAGAGAAGAGAAGAAATTAAAAGATGAAATAATAGAGGTAAGAACTCATAATGCAACAATCTCACTCGACTCATGTATAAGACCAGATACAACTACTAAAACTCTTTCTGAGCTTAAACCCGCTTTTGATAAAAAAGGAACTGTAACTGCAGGAACGTCTTCACCATTAACTGATGGAGCAGCAGGTGTATTAATTGTAAGTGAAAACTATTCTAAAGATAATGGAATTGAACCGATTGCAGAAATTAAGTCCATGGCTGTATCAGGCTGTTCACCGGAAATAATGGGTATTGGTCCGGTTGAAGCAACCAATAAAGCTTTGAAGCGTGCAGGATTAAAACTCAGTGATATTGATGTTATTGAGTTAAACGAAGCCTTTGCAGCACAGTCGATAGCTGTCCTAAAAGAACTGAATATTGAAGAATCTAAGTTAAATATTGATGGTGGAGCAATAGCAATTGGTCATCCTTTAGGGGCTACTGGCGCAAGAATAACAGGAAAAGCTGCCCAATTAGTAAAAAGAGAACAAAAAAACTTGTCTCTTGCCACTCAATGTATTGGAGGTGGTCAAGGGATAGCTACAATTATGGAAGCAATATGATGTCATCATTTAATAACGTCACAGTAATTGGTGCAGGTGTAATGGGAGCAAGAATAGCTGCCCATCTTTGTAATGCTGGTATTTCAACAAATTTATTAGATATTGTCCCAGATAAAAATAAAAATAAAAATATAATATCTGAAAATGCTCTTAGAGTGATGCTTAAAGAAGAGCCTGCCCCATTCATGTCAAAAAAAGCTTCTAAATTATTAAACATAGGAAATCTTGAAGATAATCTAAATTTCATTGAAAAATCTGACTGGGTTATAGAGGCAATTATTGAAAATCTTGATATTAAGAAAAAACTTTATTCAAAAATTGCAAAAATAATCCCAAATGATTGCATTGTCTCTTCAAACACTTCAACAATACCGTTAGTTGAATTAACTGATGGTATGAATAAAAACTTAATACCAAATTTTATGATAACCCATTTTTTTAATCCACCTAGATATATGAGACTTCTAGAAATAATTACATCTGAGTTTACAAGAGATGACCTTAAAGAAAAAATCCAAAACTTTTGTGATCAAAAACTTGGGAAAAGTGTCATTATTGCAAAAGATACACCTGGATTTATTGCAAATCGTATAGGAACCTTTTGGTATCAATTAGGAATTAAATCAACTCTAGAATATAACCTATCTGTAGAAGAAGCTGATATTCTTTCAAGCTTGCCATTTGGAGTGCCAAAATCAGGTATTTTTGGAACATTAGATTTAGTTGGACTTGATTTAATGCCTCATGTTGCTGCGTCTATGCTCAAAAGACTCCCTAAAAATGATGAATTTAGAGACATTTTTTCTGAACCTAAAATTATAAAAGAAATGCTTGATAAAGGTTGGATTGGAAGAAAAGGTCCCAGCGGTTTCTATAGACTAAATAAAAAAAATAATTCAAGAATTAAAGAAAGCATAGATCTTAAATCAGGAAAATACTCAAAGTCTGAAAAAATAAAACTTAAGAGTAAAGATTTAAAAGAGATTATTGAAGATAATAATAATTATTCAAAATTTGTATGGTCTTTACTATCACAAGCAATTCCATATGCCGTCTCGTTAGTACCTGAAATTTCAGACGAAATAATAGATATAGACATTGCAATGAAAGATGGCTACGGCTGGAAATATGGGCCATTCGAAATCATTGATATGGTTGGAGCTAAATGGTTTGTAGAGAAACTAACCGAAGATAATATTAAGGTTCCTGATCTATTAGAATTAGCATCCTTTAATGATGGTTTCTATAGAAGAAAAAGTGGGGTAACTCAATATCTGAGTTCTAATAGTTCTTATAAAGATATGCCATCAACTGATGGAGTAATTAAACTTTCTAACATAAAAAATATTCACAAACCTATTTTAAAAAATCAGTCTGCATCAGTTTGGGATATTGGAGATAAAGTTCTCTGTTTTGAATTTACATCAAAGATGAACAGCTTGGATCCATTAGTGATGGAGATGTATAAAAAAACTATCAACTTTATTAATAAGTCTGAAGATTATAATGCATTAGTAATTTACAATGAAGCTAGTAACTTTTCAGTAGGAGCAAATTTAGCGTTATTCCTTTTTGCAGCAAATATAGCAATGTGGAATGAAATTGAGTCTCAAATATCAGAAGGACAAAAAACATATCAGGCCCTAAAAAAAGCACCATTTCCCGTTGTTTCAGCTCCATCAGGACTAGCACTTGGCGGAGGTTGTGAAATACTTCTTCATAGTGATGCAATACAAGCTCATTCTGAAACTTATACAGGTCTAGTTGAAGCAGGTGTTGGAATAATACCAGGATGGGGTGGATGTAAAGAAATTATTTCTAGACTTAGACGAAATACTAAAATACCTGGCGGTCCAATGCCTTTCCTCATGAAAGCTTTTGAGTTTATTGGTACTGCTAAAGTTGCAAAGTCAGCTTTTGAGGCAAAAGAGCTCGGTTTTTTCTCAAAAGATGATGAGATAACAATGAACAGAGATAGGCTACTTTTTGATGCTAAACAAAAAGCAATGAAATTATCAATTAATTATATTCCTCCAGAAAGTGAAGAATTTAGTCTTCCAGGAAAAACTGGTTACTCGACCTTGCAACTTGCAATTAATGATCTATCTAAGAAGGGACAAATAACAGAACATGATAAAGTTGTTGCTGGGGCATTAGCTGAAGTTCTAACAGGAGGGGATACTGATATTACTGAAAGCCTAAGTGAAGATGATCTTTTAAAATTAGAAAGAAAGGTATTTTTGAAGCTTTCCAAAACAACAGGTACATTAGCAAGAATGGAACATATGCTAAATACTGGCAAGCCACTCAGAAATTAGGAGAAAATCATGATTAACTACACTGCGCCTGTTCGAGATATGCGATTTTTATTTAACGAATTGCTAAATGGGTCACAAATACAAAAAATTAAAGGCTATGAAGATTTTACACCAGAAGTCATTGATGCAATCCTTGAAGAAGGAGCAAAATTTACTAAAGAAGTACTTCTTCCTTTAAACCTCAGTGGTGATAAAGAAGGATGTATTTTAGAAAATGGCGTTGTTAGAACACCAAATGGATTTAAGAAAGCTTACGATAAGTTTGTTGAAGCTGGATGGACATCCCTTGCTTCAAGCCCTGAGTATGGTGGGCAAGGAGCTCCGGCAGCTTTATATTTTTTATTACAAGAAATGATCTGTTCAACAAATATGGCTTTTAGTACTTATCCTGGTCTAACTGAGGGGGCTTATAACGCAATAAAACTTCATGGCTCAGAAAATCAGAAAAATTTATATCTCCCAAATTTTACCAACGGTAATTGGTCAGGAACAATGTGTTTAACTGAGCCTCAGTGTGGCACTGATCTTGGTTTAATAAAAACAAAAGCAGAGCCCACGCAGAATGATAGTTATAAAATAAGTGGCACAAAAATTTTTATAACTGCAGGTGAACATGATTTAACAGAAAATATTGNGCATCTTGTTTTGGGTCGCCTGCCGGATGCACCAAAAGGTATCAAGGGTATTAGTCTTTTTCTTGTTCCGAAGTTTATTCCAACTAAAGATGGAAGACCTGGAGAGAGAAATAGCCTGGCCTGTGGATCCATAGAAAGTAAAATGGGCATTAAAGGGTCTGCTACATGCGTTATGAATTTTGACAATGCGATTGGCTGGCTTGTAGGAAAACCTAATAATGGAATGAAAGCAATGTTTACAATGATGAATTCAGCAAGACTAGGGGTTGGTATCCAAGGTATCGGTCTTGCCGAAGTTTCTTACCAAAATGCTCTTGCTTATGCCCAAGATAGATTGCAAGGTAGGGCTCTTACTGGCTCTAAAAGCCCTGAGAAGGTTGCCGACTCTATTCTTGTTCATCCAGATGTTAGAAAAAATCTCCTTACTGTAAAATCACTAACAGAAGGAATGAGAGCTATAAGTCTCTGGACTGCCTTAAATTTAGATATTGCAGAAAAATCAGACAACCTTGAAGATAAAAAAAATGCTGATGATCTAGTTCAACTAATGACCCCTATTGTAAAAGCTTTTTGTACAGATAAAGGTTTTAATGCAACAAACACTAGTTTACAAATTTTTGGTGGACATGGGTATATTCATGAATATGGTATGGAACAGTTTGTAAGAGACGCAAGAATTACTCAAATTTATGAAGGCACTAATGGAGTTCAGGCACTTGATTTAGTTGGAAGAAAAATGCCAACAGACTATGGAAGATACCTAAGATCCTTCTTCCATCCAGTTGAAGAATTTATCCAGAAAAATAGTGCAAATAAAGAACTTGAATTTTATATTTTAGGGTTAGCCAAAGCCTTTGGGCGACTGCAGCAAGCTACGGCGATAATTGCTCAAAAAGGCTTGAGTAATAAGGACGAAGTAGGATCTTCTGCAAGTGAATATCTTAATTTATTTGGTTATGTAGCAATTGCATACATGTGGGCCAAAACATCTAAAGTCTGTATTGAAATGTTAGAAAACGATGAAACAGGTTTTTATAGGGCGAAGTTAAAAACAGCAAAATTCTATTTTGATAAAATATTACCTGAAACAGGAAGTCTGTTTTCAATAATAATGGCTGGGGGCGAGTCAATTATGAGCTTCTCTGAGGATGAATTTGAATTTTATAGCTCTGCTTAATTTCAGAGTCTTAATCCTTAGTTTTTGATAATATGGTTTCTATAAGCTTAATGGTTTCATCTACGCCATAGAGAGAGATAAAAGAACCTATCCTAGGCCCCTGCTCTTGACCAAGTAGTATTTCATAAAGAGCTTTAAACCAATCTCTCAGGCTTGTAAATTCTGATGAGTACTCCTTACCTACGTCATAAACTAACTGCTGAATTTGTTCAGAATTTAGTTTATGATCAGCTTCCTGTAAAAGACTTTTCAAGCTTTTAAGAGCATCACATTCTTTCTCACTTGGGATTCTATATTCCTTGTTGGGTAGAACAAAGTCTCTATAGTAAGAAATAGAAAAGTCTATTAATTGTCCTAATTCCTTATTATTTGCCTCAGATAATCCTTCGTAATATCTATTAATATAGTACCAAATAATTTTGGGGTCATCAGTATGGCAAACGCTTACTAAATTGAGTAGAAGACTAAAGCTTACACCATGAATTTCCCTGTGAGGATCACCATTATGAACATGAAAGACAGGATTAGTGCATTTAGATTTTAAATCTTGATCAAAATAGGATGACTTACTTGACAAATACTCATCTACTGACTTTGGGATAGTCTCAAAAGATAGTCTCTTAGCAGATGATGGTTTTTGATATATAAAATAAGACAGGCTCTCAATTGGTGCATAGTTCAACCAATCTTCAACCGATATTCCATTGCCCTTGGATTTTGAGATCTTTTGTCCATTTTCGTCTAAAAATAACTCATAAATTAGGTTTTGAGGAGGTACACCCCCAATCGTTCTGCAAATTTTTGAAGAAAGCTTTACTGAGTCAATTAGATCTTTTCCAGCCATTTCATAATCAACACCTAATGCAAACCATCTCATTGCCCAATCACATTTCCACTGCAACTTGCACGCACCTCCAGTTACGGGAACTTCAATTTTTGAGCCATTACTGTCTTCATAAATAATTGTCCCAGCATCAGTATCTTTTTCTATAATTGGAACTTGCAGAACCTTACCTGATTTCTTGCATATTGGAAGGAATGGTGAATATGTTAATTGTCTCTCAGGACCAAGTGTTGGGAGAATTATTTCCATAACCTTATCATAATTTTGTAAAATTGATATTAGAGCGTTGTCAAATTGTCCTGATTTATAGCACTCAGTTGAACTCTTGAACTCATATTCAAAACCAAAAGAGTCCAAAAAACCCTTCAATCTACTATTATTGCTATGACCAAAACTTTCATGCTTCTCAAACGGGTCAGGTACTGAAGTTAGAGGCTTACCAATATGTGATTCTAGCAAGTCCTGATTTGGAATATTTTCTGGTACTTTTCTTAATCCATCCATATCATCTGAAAAAGTGAATAATTTTGAAGGAATTTTGGGCTCTAATATACTAAAAGCATTTCTAACCATCGTAGTTCTAACTACTTCTGCAAAAGTACCAATATGCGGAAGACCTGATGGACCGTAACCAGTTTCAAATAATATATAATCTTTTCTAATACTGTTCTTATTAAACTTGTCTAATAGGGACCTAGCTTGAACAAAAGGCCATGCTTTACTTTGATTTGCTTCATCTAAATAATTTATCATTTTCTTATTACCCACAAATATATTAAAGTTTAGCTGAAAGTTTTGGCAAATTTGATTATTTATCTGAATAGTAAAATAATATGACTGAATCCAATGAAATATATATTAATACAGTAAGAAATTTAATAAAACCACCAACTGATATTAAAAAAATTGATAAAGCAATAAGTATTTGCCTTAAGATACTTAATAAAAATAATAAAAACACCCTAGCTCTCTTTGAAATATCTCTTTGTTTTTCAAAGAAGAAATTATACTCAGAAGCAATAAAGTATCTTTTAATACTTATTGACATAAATCCGCAACAAATTCCAGCAAGATATCTTATATCTGAATGTTATTCTAAAACTGGCAATTGGCCTGAGTCAGTAAAACATGCAAAATTTGCTATTCAAAGAGATTCAGTAGATGGAAAAATTGAGCTAGGACTTCAAAATGTTGAGGCAATAAGTACTCTTGGTACAAGTGCACTATTTGATAAGAAATGGAAGGAGGCACAAAATACTTTTATAGGTATAATTAAATTTTTCCAAAAAATAATAAATCAAAAAACTACACCAATTAAGCCATTCAACCTTGAAAGACTTCCAAAAATCTCTGAAAGAAAAGTTTACCCGATTTTATATCTACCAATTGAAGTTAAAGCACGGGAGTTTGAATCCAAAGCGCTTTTAGCTATCACTGCTGCAGAGAGAGGGTTTAATGTCGTTTTTGGAAGAACATGGGTACTTAGTATGGGCCAATTTTCTGATTTACCCCCGGGAGTAATTTTATTTAAGACCTTAAATGCCATAGATGCAAATAATATGGCTATAGCAATAGGAAATGGAAAACATATTATTGCTGCCCTAGATGAAGAAGCTTTTGGCAGAAGCGTTAGTAAAAGAGCGCTAAACCTCAACGTTGAGCCACTTGCAATAAATGTTACAGATTTGATTCTTGTTCAAGGAGAAAAACATTTAAACTCTTGGGTAAAAAATTTAAATATAGCAGATTCTAAAATACAACTTACAGGTAACCCAAAAATAGACCTTCTTAATGATGAGGATTTATACTTATCTAACAATAAAAGAAAAAATATCTTATTCTGTACAATGAGTGGAAATGTAAATCCAAAAGGAAGAAGTTTTTCTAAAACTATTCAGCAAACACTAATTTCTGGCTCTGTAAGCCCTTCTAAAGAGATGGTTGAAGAGCTATCAAAATTAATGTTTGATATTGCAGAATTTGAAGTAAAGATGATACCCCAATTCAAATCAGTTATCGAGGGAGTAGCAAAACATTATAAGGATTATGATATTATCGTCAGGCCACATCCCATCGAGAATGAAAAACTTTGGCATGAAATACTAGATGCATCAATTCAAAATATAAAAATTGATAATAAAGGTCCATTAACTGACTCATTAAGAAATTCAGATATAATGATTCATGTTACTGGCTGTGGATCAGGTGTTGAAGCTGCACTAAAAGGAATAAAAGCAATAAGGTTTGAGGGAGAAGGTCTAGTTGACCCAGATGTTGGATTATCAAGCTCGCTTAACTACCCAGCAAAAAATTTAAAAGATATTATAAATATAATAGATAAGAAAATATCGAATAAAAGTATTAAAAAATCCTCAAATCTTAATTATTATATTAAAAGGAATAAGAACAAATTGATTTCAAGTGAAGTTGCGGATGCTCTTTTCAAATTTTATGAGAAAAACTCAAGAAATGAGCAAATTGATATTTCTAAACTTGAAAAGTTGAAGGATAGAAGAAAAAAAAGTTTTGATTTAAAAGATTTCCATTTACAAAAGTTCCCTCATACATCAAATAAAGATGTGGATAGTCTACTAGAAGATCTTTCAATAAAATTTAATTTATCAAAGCCAAGTAAAATAATAAGTATTGAAGATGGTCTTTTCCTATTAAAGCCAAATAAAGGTTAAAACTCCTTTTATTTTTCTGAAATTGTAGCAAAAATAGGGCTGGAGTCTTTTGAAAAACCTCCACGCCTTATAAGGAGATTTGCATCCTCACTGCTTACACATTTCCCTCCTTTTGGCCCATCGTACCTTGCAATTTCATAGAATGGCACTCTTATGGCAATCACAGGTCGATGCATTCCCCAATTTGTCTCTCTTATTTTATCAATGAAAAGGAATGTCCAATGGTCGCTTAAATGTACCCAAGTTAACTGGCTATAATTTTCATAATTAAAACCAATTAGTGAATTAACCTGATCTTCAGAAGTATTACTATTAAAAATACATACCGTTTCCCATGGCCAGTCTGTCAAAGTTTGTAAGTCTACAGACTCAACATTACTCATAAATATATATCTTAAGGTTTTGTGGAAATGGATCTCTCTCCGTGACTCTAAGCCACCAGTTCTTGTATATAAAAAAGCAATTGATGCCGGGCCAATTGATAGAAATAACAATAAAAAAATCAGTTTAATGAATGACTTTGATGGCATTGTATTTAGTTCTTAGATAATTGTTCACTTAGATCAAAAAGAAAAGGGCTGCACGAAGCAGCCCTTAGTAATTTTAATGAAGGAGAAGATTACATCATTCCTCCCATTCCTCCCATTCCGCCCATATCAGGCATTCCACCACCAGGAGGGCCCATTGGAGGATCTTTTTTCTCTGGTATGTCAGCAATCATTGCCTCAGTCGTTATCAATAAACCAGCTACTGAAGCTGCATCTTGCAGAGCTATTCTAACAACTTTAGTTGGGTCAATAATCCCCGCCTTTACCATATCAACATACTTCCCAGATTGAGCATCAAAACCAGTAGATGCTGTTTTAGCTTCACTTACTTTTCCAGCTACAACACCACCGTCTTCTCCAGCATTTTGGGCAATTTGTTTTAATGGACTGACAAGAGCTCTTGCTACAATCTTAGCACCGACTTCTTGATCGTCATTGTCAGTCTCAACTTTATCAAGAGACTTTACAGACCTTAAAAGAGCAACTCCACCACCAGGTACTATACCTTCCTCAACAGCAGCTCTTGTAGCGTGAAGTGCATCATCAACCCGATCTTTCTTCTCTTTCACTTCAACTTCTGTAGCTCCACCGACTCTAATTACAGCAACTCCACCTGCGAGTTTTGCAAGACGCTCCTCTAATTTTTCACGGTCATAATCAGAGGTTGTCTCTTCAATCTGACGACGAATTTGCTCACACCTTCCATGAATGTCAGCTTTTTTCCCTTGCCCTTCGACAATAGTAGTTTCTTCTTTTGTAATTTCGATATTTTTAGCTTCTCCAAGCATCTCAAGAGTAACATTTTCAAGCTTTATACCTACGTCCTCAGAAATTACCTGACCTTTAGTTAGAATAGCAATATCTTCAAGCATTGCTTTTCTTCTATCACCAAAACCAGGGGCCTTGACTGCTGCAACTTTCAAACCACCCCTTAGACGATTAACCACTAGAGTTGCTAAAGCTTCACCTTCAATATCTTCAGCAATAATGACTAAAGGCCTTGAAGCCTGAACAACAGCCTCAAGAATTGGCAGAAGTGGCTGTAATGAAGATAACTTTTTCTCATGAATAAGCACATATGGATTCTCAAATTCACAAATCATTTTTTCTGCATTAGTAATAAAATAGGGTGATAGATAACCTCTATCAAATTGCATACCTTCAACAACACTCAATTCAGTTTCGAGACCTTTGGCCTCCTCAACAGTGATAACACCCTCTTTACCAACCTCTTCCATTGCCTCAGAGATAATTTCTCCAATATCACGTGAGCCGTTAGATGAAATAGTTCCAACTTGAGAAATTTCTTCGCTAGTTTTAACTTTTTTAGACTGACGAGTAAGATTACCAATAACTGCCAAAACAGCTTTATCTATCCCACGCTTTAAATCCATGGGATTCATTCCAGCAGCAACTGCTTTAGCACCCTCTCTTACAATTGACTGCGCTAAAACTGTTGCAGTTGTTGTACCGTCACCAGCAATATCTGCGGTTTTTGAAGCAACTTCTTTAACCATTTGAGCGCCCATGTTTTCGAACTTATCATCAAGCTCAATATCTTTTGCCACAGTAACCCCATCCTTAGTTATCCTAGGCGCTCCAAAAGCCTTGTCCATGACTACATTTCGCCCTTTTGGACCTAAGGTAACCTTTACAGCATTTGCCAGAGTATCGACACCTCGCAACATTCGGTCACGAGCATCGGTTGAAAATTTGACTTCTTTAGCCATAATAATTTTATTCCCTTAATTTTAAAATTTTTAAATCGACAATTGGAATTAATCCAAAATTCCCATGATGTCGGACTCTTTCATAATTAATAGGTCATCCCCATCAATCTTTACTTCTGTTCCAGACCACTTTCCAAAAAGAATACGGTCGCCTTTTTTAACATCAAGCTTATTAATTTTTCCGTCGTCACCTCTTGCTCCTGGACCAACAGCAATAACCTTGCCCTCCATTGGCTTTTCTTGAGCAGTATCGGGTATTATAATCCCACCTGCAGATTTTTCATCTGAATCTAGGCGTTTGACCACAACCCGATCATGTAGGGGTCGAAATTTCATCCAAAACCTCCTTTTATACGTAAGTTTATTGTAAACAGTATTTACTCATTAGCACTCTAAGTCTAAGAGTGCTAACTACATAGTGTTTACTTTAATAAACGTCAACACCTGTAGGGAAAAAAATTGATATCTATACCCCTATTAACCTAANTTTTAAGATATCTATGCCATTTTACTAGGAATAATTAGTGTTAAGCTTATATTATTTACCAAATCAAGATGCCAAACTTATAAGGTTTTGGTTAGTTTTTTCAGCATTTATGATATTTCTAATGGTGATAATAGGAGGAGCTACGAGACTTACGGGTTCTGGCCTATCAATGGTAGAATGGCAACCTCTAAATTTTTTCCCTCCATTTACGGACAAAGACTGGATGATTGAGTTTAAAAAGTACCAAACTTCTCCAGAATTTAATCTTATTAATTCTTGGATGGAGATAAAAGATTTTAAAAAAATATTCTGGTTGGAGTATTTTCATCGATTATGGGGGAGAATTATTGGAATAGTCTTTGTTATTCCCTTTATTTATTTCTTTTTTAGAGGGAAAATTAGTGGAAGCTTAACCATTATCCTGGGCTTTCTAATATGCCTAGGAGGTGCACAGGGTTTAATGGGTTGGTATATGGTACAAAGTGGCTTAGTGCTAAACCCCGAAGTGAGTCAGTATCGTCTCGCTTTACATTTATCTCTGGCCTTTCTTATTTATGGTATGATCTTATGGATTATACCTGGTATAAAGAATAACGATTTTTCTAAAGACGACAGAACCAATCTTATTCAAAAAAAAATATTCTATATTTCGATTTTTTCTAGCCTTATGATTTTTTTTGTTGTGATTTCTGGAGCATTTGTTGCAGGCCTTGATGCAGGATTAGCCTATAATACATTTCCTCTAATGGGTGATAAAATAATACCAGACGGGCTATACGATATGAGTCCGTTTTACCTGAATTGGTTTGAAAATACTATAACTGTTCAATTTAACCATAGAATGCTTGCTACTTTACTAGTTATATTAATTCTAGCTTCCTCAATAAAAATAGCTTGTGTAACTAGCAATAAGGTTAGGTACCTTGCAGTTTTTCTTGCCGCCTCGGTAATAATACAAGCCTTACTTGGAATTAGTACATTGTTATATTTGGTACCAATATGGCTGGCTATTTTCCATCAAGCATTTGCTCTAATACTTTTTTCAATCAGCGTAATTCTATCTAGATACATTTACAATGAGAGTTTTTTCTGAAATTATACATCATTTAACCCTTAATTTACTTTTTGGATGTACCTAAAATGGATAATTTATCTATAACGGATAAAATTTTTTTTGAAAAAAATGACCTAAATAAAGAAAACATAATCAAAGTAATTAATGAAGGTCTGGTTGGATGTGACGATGGCGAACTTTTCTTAGAGTACTGCCAAAATGAAAATATTACTTTTGATGACGGTCATATTCGTGGTTCCAGTTTTGAAAGTTCAAAAGGTTTTGGTTTTAGAGCACTATGCGGAGAAATTATTGGCTATTCTCACTCTTCTGATCTAAATGAAAAATCTATCATTAATGCCATAAAAAAGATTACTACTGTAAAAAAGGGTTATAAAGGTAGGATTGGTGATCAAATCATTAAAACTAATCAGTCATTATACAGCAATAAAAATGAGCTACCACTAATACCATACGAAAGAAAAGTTAGTACGCTCAAGGAAATAGATAAGTATGCAAGAAACTTGAATAGTAATGTTAAACAAGTTTCAGCTGGCTTAAGTGCCGAATGGCAAGCTATTCAAATCATAAAAAATGATGGATATGTTACAAGTGATATTAGACCCCTTATTAGACTAAATATTTCAATAGTTGTTGAGAAAGATGGAAGGATGGAAGTAGGCTCTTATGGCACCGGAGGAAGAGGTTCATACTTACATTTTTTAAAAAAGGAAATTTGGAAAAATTCTGTTGATGAAGCACTAAGGCAAGCTCTAGTTAACCTTGATAGTATAGATACACCAGGAGGAGAAATGCCAGTAGTGCTTGGCCCTGGCTGGCCAGGAATACTCTTACATGAAGCAATTGGTCATGGCTTGGAAGGAGATTTTAATAGAAAGAAGACTTCTGCATTTTCTGAACTAATGGGAAAACAAGTTGCATCAAGTGGTGTAACAGTAGTTGATGATGGTACAATTCCTGACAGAAGAGGCTCTCTAACAATTGATGATGAAGGGACTCCTTCTGCTTCAACAACACTTATAGAAAATGGCATACTGGTGGGGCTTATTCAAGATAGACAAAATTCAAGATTGATGGGTAAAAAGTCGACTGGAAATGGAAGAAGAGAGTCTTACGCACATACGCCAATGCCTAGAATGACAAATACTTATATGGCAGCAGGCGGTCACAATCCTCTTGAGATTATAAATTCCGTAAAAAAAGGACTTTATGCAGTTAACTTTGGAGGAGGCCAAGTTGATATAACATCCGGAAAATTTGTTTTCTCTGCAACTGAAGCTTACTTGATTGAGGATGGAAAAGTAACTAGCCCAGTTAAAGGTGCTACTCTTATTGGAAATGGACCAGATTGCTTAACTAAAGTTTCAATGATTGGTAATGACATGTCCCTTGATCCAGGAATAGGAACCTGCGGAAAAGAAGGACAAGGTGTGCCTGTAGGGGTTGGCCAACCAACATTGAAAATTGATTCTTTGACTGTAGGGGGAACTGCAGTTTAATTTTGTAAATTTTATGTATGGAGATAAATAGTGGGAAATAAATGCGATGTTTTAATTGTTGGGGCAGGTACTACTGGAATTCCTGCAGCAATTTTTGCAACAAATAGAGGTGCAAATGTTATATTAATTGATTCAGCTGAAAAAGTCGGGGGCACATTACATCTATCATCAGGGTCTCTTAGTGCTGCAGGGTCTTCATTACAAAATAAAAAAGGCATCAAAGATACTCCTGAAAATCATTTTGATGAGTCAATAAATATCAATCATGGAACAGGAGATATAGCCAAGCTAAAGTTATGGCAAGAAAATTCTGCTGATACACTAGAATGGCTTTTATCAATTGGATTAGAATACCCTGAAAATCAACCAGTCGCTGCTGCAGGTCACGAGCCATATAAAATTGCAAGAATTACAACCCCCTCTGGTGGAGGTAAGACTTATATACCCGTTCTAAAATCTGCCCTTATGAAAATAGTTAAAGAAGGGAAATGTGAACTTAAGCTTAATACGCGGATGAAAAATATAATATCTGGTTCTGATGGAGTTGTTGAAGGGATTGTTGCAGTTGACGAGTCAGGGAGCGAACAAAGTATATATGCTAAATCCATATTATTAGCATGCGGTGGTTATTCAAACTCTGATGAACTTTGGAAGGAATACCACAATCGACCAAAAAGAGTTTATACATATAAACACTCAAATGGGGACGGTATTAAAGCAGCCTTAAAGCTAGGGGCGAAGATTGGTCTAAAAGATAATCTTATTACTACATTTGGAGGGACAATAGATATTGATAATGAAGATGATTATTGGATTCATACTCTTACATTTCCAGCAATAAGAAAGCCCTGGGAAATCTTTGTAAATAATAATGGGAAAAGGTTTCTTAATGAAGAGGAACTTAGCCAAGATTTCCGAGAAAGAACTATAATGAATCAACCGGACTGGTCGTGCTGGTTAATTTATGATGAAACCATTAACAAAGAATCTCCTCCTTTATTCAGGTGGGACGATGCCAAAATTGATAGGGCATTTAAAACTCACTCCGACTTTTGCAAGGCTGAGACATTAGATGAACTTGCAAAAAAATGTAATCTTCCTTTTGACAACCTCTATAGTACCATTAAACAGTTTAACTTAGGAAGAAAAGCTAATTCAGACTCATGGGGAAGAGAGCATATGCCATTACCTATAGAGTATAAACCATTTTATGCAATCAAACATTATGCTATCTCAGTTGTTAGCTTTGGGGGGATTGTTTGTGATGATAATCTTAAGGTTCTAGATAAAAATAATAAACCATTTAAGAACCTTTACGCTGGGGGTGAAATGTTAGGAATGGGCATTTGGGGCAATGCATATCTAGGGGGTTCAAGTGTTGGAGGTTGCCTCACAATGGGAAAATTATTGGGTCAAAAGTTTTTAAACTGGTAGTTAATTAAGAATTTACTCTAAAAACATTTTTATCTCTTGTATTATTTCCTTGTGATCAACGTCCCATGCATTAGTGTGTGAAATATGTCGTAAATCCTTAATGACACAATTTTCTATAAACTTACTTGCTCTCAAGCTATTATCTAATAACATATCCTCCAGAAGAATAATAAGAACTTTGTGGGTTGTCTTTTTAAGGGCTTCAAGAGAGTTATATGACGTAACAGCATTAGGTGCATACCATGCAGTCAAACCAGACCTTAACCTCTCTGCAAACAACTCAAGTTTTCGATCCTCACTTATAGGAGTAGTTGAATTAAGGACAGTATCTGAATAAATTCTAGAAACAAATTTCGGATCTGAAAAATATGCAGGCACATTCACAAATTTATTCTTAATTTCCTTCCTTTCCTCTTCAGAAAAAAAAGCAATTGAGGGTAAAATAATCTTATTAATTAAATCTGGTTTATTCAAGGCGATTTCTAAAGCGATAACACTACCTGTATGGCCACCAAGTACATCAAAAGAATCAAAAGTGGTTTCTTCTTTTAATTTTTCTAACAATGGTAACATTGAATCTGCATACTGAGAAATTGTTACCTCATCATAGGGAATATCAGAACCACCAAATCCTGGAGTATCTGGACAATATACTAACCTATCCCTACCAAGCTCATTTTGAAAAACTTTATATTGTGTACCTGAGAGTGGTGATTGATGGAAACATATTACTGGTCTTTTTGGCTTAGACTCTTCCTTATTAGGCCTAGTTTCTCTAACATGGAGTTGTCCAAAAAGTGAGTCTAGATAAAACCTTTTTGACTTAGTTTTAACCATGAGAACCTCAGGAAAATATTTAAATTAAATAAGAAATGTATAAAATACTGTAGCAATGTAGAATGATAGTTTAGAATAACATAAAAAACATAGGTTTTTAAACTTTATGAGTCAAAATCACGAAAACTTTGACAGATCGAAGGTGATCTTAAAAAAACCATCAAATATGCTAGTTGGTTATTTTATTGCTATGATTTTAGTAATCTTTAGCCTCTGGCCGTTGAAGAACGATAATGATATCATTATCGAGGGATTTGCTGTCTCTTTATTAGTGATTTTAATTTCTATATTTACTCCAGCTCTTCTATATCCTCTATCATGGGTTTTACACAAAATCGGAGGAATAGTTAGGTCAATAATAAATCCTGCAATACTAATGCTTCTATTCATATTTGCTGTAATACCATCTGGAATTTACTTGCGCCTTTCGGGAAAAGATCCTATGAAGAAGAATTTTAATAAAGGCTTAGACAGTTACTGGGTGAAAAGATATCCACCTGGACCAGATCCGGAATCATTAAATAAACAATTTTGAGAATCATGTAACATGGATTTTATAATAGAATTTTGGGAATTTTTAAGAGTCAGAAAAAAATTCTGGCTTTTGCCAATGGTAATTCTAATACTTATCTTTGGAGGTTTAATTGTACTAGCAGAAGGAAGTGCAATTGCTCCATTTATATACACAATCTTTTAATGAAAATTATAAATGGTTAAAATAATTGGTATTTCATCTTTATATCACGATAGTGCTGCAGCACTTGTCATTGATGGTGAAATTAAATCAGCAGCTCAAGAAGAACGTTTTACAAGAATTAAGCATGACTCCTCTTTACCTAAAAATGCATTTGAGTACTGCATGGAATCAGAAAATCTTAAACCAAAAGATATTGATTATATTATTTTCTATGAAAAGCCATTCCTTAAATGGGAGAGGCTCTTAGAGACCTATGCTTCATTTTCTCCTGAAGGATTTGGTTCATTTAAAGTTGCTATACCCATTTGGATAAAAGAAAAATTATTCCAAAAAAAAATGTTAATTAAATTCTTAGAGTCGTACGATAAAAATATCAACTGGAAATCAAGACTGTTATTTTCAGAGCATCATTTGAGTCATGCTGCTTCAGCATTCTACCCATCTCCTTTTCAATCCTCTGCTATCCTCACTCTTGATGGAGTTGGTGAATGGACAACTACTTCTTTTGCTGTTGGAGAACAAAATAATATATCAATAAAAAAAGAAATACATTTTCCACATTCTTTAGGGCTTCTCTACTCTGCCTTTACTTTTTTTAATGGCTTTAAAGTAAACTCAGGAGAATATAAACTAATGGGGCTTGCACCTTATGGTGAACCTAAGTATGTAGATAAAATTTTAGAGAATTTAATTGACGTAAAAAATGATGGTTCATTCAGACTCAATCAACATTACTTCGAATACTCTACAGGTTTAAAAATGACGAATGAAAACTTTAGTAAATTATTCAATTGCAAACCAAGAGAGCCTGAGTCTAAAATAAAAAAAATAAATATGGATCTTGCTGCATCTATTCAATCTGTAACAGAAGAAATAATTTTAAAATTAGTAAAAAATATTAAAACTGAAACAAATCACAAGAATTTATGCCTTGCGGGAGGAGTAGCATTAAACTGCGTTGCAAATGGAAAAATTCAAAATTCAAAAATTTTCGAAAATATTTGGATCCAGCCAGCTGCAGGTGATGCAGGTGGTGCTCTTGGGTCGGCTTTATACGCTCACTTTTCGTACTTAAATAATAAAAGAGAGCATAAAAAAAATGATTCCATGAAAGGAGCATATTTAGGACCCTCTTTTAGTAATTTATCTATTGAGAAGAGCCTTAATAAATTAAATGCTAAGTATAATAAATATGATGAAGAAGAGATAATAGAACTTACAGCTAATGCATTAGCGAATAATAAGTCCGTTGGCTGGTTCCAAGGAAGAATGGAATTTGGGCCAAGGGCATTAGGCGCAAGATCAATTTTGGCTAATCCATCTGACCCAGATATGCAAACGAATCTAAACCTTAAGGTAAAATTTAGAGAGAGTTTTAGGCCTTTTGCACCAGCAATACTTGAGGAAGAATTAGAGAAATGGTTTAATATAGACTGTGAAAGTCCCTATATGATGTATACCGCTAAAATAAAAGATGAATACAGAATATATCCGTCAGACAAAGAAACTAAATTAAATGGAATAAATAAGGTTAAAGAAATTCGCTCAGTTGTTCCTGCAATAACACATATTGACTATTCTTCACGCATTCAGAGTGTAAATAAGTATAATAACAAAAAATTTTATTATCTAATTGCAAAATTTAATCAGCTAACTGATATCCCCATCCTAATCAACACAAGTTTTAATATTAGAGGTGAACCAATTGTATGCACCCCTGAGGATGCATACAGATGTTTTATGAACACTGGACTTGACATCCTTGTTATAGGTGATTTTATATTAGATAAGACTAAACAAGGCCTATCAAATAGAGATAATTTAGACTTTTCACAAACTCTTGACTAAAATACTTAACCTAAGAAGAATTTCTTATTTACTAGTTAGCAAAATGAAATGTTAAAAGACCAATTTAACCGTAAAATTTCTTACCTTCGGGTTTCTGTAACTGACAGATGTGACCTTAGATGCCTTTATTGTATGGAAGAAAATATGGTTTTTCTCCCCAAAAAAGAAGTTCTGTCTCTGGAAGAATTATATAAATTGTGCTCCACATTTATCGATTTGGGTGTGAAGAAAATTAGACTAACTGGAGGTGAGCCTCTTGTCAGAAAAAATGTGATTTCTTTGATCACAAATCTTGGGAAACACATTAAACCAGGTGAATTAGATGAACTTACTATAACAACTAATGGCATGCATTTAAAAAAGTATTCAGATCAATTATTTAAATCAGGAATCAAGAGAATTAACGTATCGCTAGATACATTGAATCACCTCAAATATAATAAAATAACAAGATGGGGTAATCTTGATAAGGTGATTTCGGGTATTATGGCTGCAAAATCTGAAGGGCTCAAAATAAAAATCAATACAGTAGCACTTCGCAACTTTAATGATTATGAATTTGATAATCTAATTGAATGGTGTGGTAAACATAATTTTGATATAACATTTATAGAAACAATGCCTATGGGGGAAGTTCAACAAGATAGAAATAAAAGTTTTCTTCCTCTAAACATGCTCAGAGCATCTCTAGAAAAATCCTGGACGTTTAACGATATTAAATATGAAACGTCAGGTCCGGCTAGATATCTGTATTGTAATGAAGCAGGAATTAATGTTGGTTTTATTTCACCATTATCCCATAATTTTTGCTCAACATGTAATAGAGTAAGACTCACGTGTACCGGAAAGCTATATATGTGCCTTGGGCAAGATGATTTTGTAGATCTTGGAGAAATAGTAAGAACAAGTAATAATTATGAAAAAGTCAATGATCTTATTTATCAAGCAATGCTCACAAAACCCAAAGAGCATGATTTTATAATTAATAAAAAATATCTTAAACCATCAGTCAAGCGTCATATGAGTGTAACAGGAGGATAGGTTTATATTTTATAATAAATCTTTTTAAAATATGCCAAAGAAGAATTTACATTTTGTTGCTAGTAGCTCCGATGAAGCTAATAAAGCACTCAATAGACTTTTATCAAAGTATGAACAAGCTAGTCCTGAAAAATCAGATATGATAGTTGCACTTGGGGGAGACGGCTTCATGCTTGAAACCTTACATAAATATCTACCAACATCTAAACCAGTTTATGGTATGCATAGAGGTTCTATAGGTTTCCTAATGAACGAGTATAAAGAAGATAACCTACTTGATAGAGTCTCAAAGTCAGAAAAAGTAATATTACACCCTCTAAAAATGCAAACTATAAGTTCTAATGGAGAAACTAGAATTGCTAATGCTATTAATGAAGTATCACTATTAAGAGAAACAAGACAAGCAGCTAAACTAAGAATATATGTAAATAATAAATGTCGTCTTGAAGAACTAATTTGCGATGGAGTTTTAATATGTACACCAGCAGGAAGTACAGCATATAATCTATCTGTAGATGGACCAGTACTACCACTTGGAGCAAATATTCTAGCAATAACATCCATTAGCGCTTTCAGGCCAAGAAGATGGAGAGGAGCAATTGTACCAAATAATTCACAGATAAGAATTGAAGTTATTGAACCAACAAAACGCCCCATCAGTGCAGTTGCTGACAGGACTGAATACAGGGATGTTACTAAAGTAATAATTGAAAAAGATAAAACTAAATCAATTACTCTTCTTTTCGACCCAGAACATAATCTAGAAGAACGAATACTATCTGAACAATTCTCTCAATAGTCTATATTTAGAAATGTATAAAACTTGAATTTAATATTTAGCTTAATTATTGGTAGCATTGGAGGTTTATTATTTTTCTACCTTTCAATGCCCTTGCCATGGATTCTTGGGCCTTTGGCATTAAGCTCAATTCTCTCCGCCTTTAATCAAAAAATAACAATTCCTGAAATAATGTATAAAATTTCAATTGCAGTAATTGGAGTAAGCTTAGGAAGTAATTTTAGTCCAGAAATATTTCTGCAAATGAAAACCTGGTTTTTATCTATATTTATCTTACTAACATTTATTACCTTACTTACCTTGATAATAACCTCTTTCTTAAAGAAGAATGGTTATGATTTTGCTACCTCCTTTTTCTCTGCACTCCCAGCAGGCCTTACAGAAAGTACATCGATTGGTTTAGCAAACGGCGGGAAAGGTGAAGTAATTGCCTTATGCCATACAATTAGAGTTGTAATGATAGCGTTTACAATACCTTTTACAATAACGTACTTGACCAACTTTGATGGAGATAGAATACTTTTTGAAGAGCAAAAAAATTATGGTTTATATGAATATATTATTTTATTTTTAAGTGGAATTATAGGTTTATGGTTAGGAAAGGTTTTAAAGATTCCAGCAGGGTCATTTGTGGTACCTTTTTTTATAAGTGCTATTATTCATATTTCTTCAATAAGTTTAGCAACTCCACCAAACTATTTTCTTATTGCCGCACAAATAATTCTTGGAACTAAAATTGGGACAAGATTTAAGGGAATAAAGTTCCCTAAAACAAAAGAAACAATTTTA
Source organism: Rhodospirillaceae bacterium (assembly GCA_002691085.1). GTDB lineage: Bacteria > Pseudomonadota > Alphaproteobacteria > Rhodospirillales > Rhodospirillaceae. The sequence continues at coordinate 32,665 of NZGX01000018.1, forward strand.
CTATCAATAATAATTACTTCAGGTAGTATTTTATTTTGCTTCTTAGCTGCATTTATATTTGGCAAATTATTTAAAATTGACCCAATTTTACTCCTTCTTGCAATAACTCCTGGAGGTGTTACTGAAATGAGCCTTATCGCTCTATCACTAGGACAGGATGTAAGTTTTGTGACAACACATCATATTATAAGAATATCTACCCTATTACTAATTGCACCATTCATATATGCATTCCTCAAGAGGTCTACCAGTAAAAACCAGGAATAATACTCCAAGGTTTTAAATTACTTTGGTCTGCAAGCTTTTTTGCCACATCTAGTTTTGCAGGGGCACCATAATTAACTCCAAGCTCCTTAGCATGAATACCACCCGTACACCAGATTGATTTTATACCAGATGCCTTGGCACCTGCTATATCTGTATCAAGAGAGTCCCCTATTATAGCAATTCTATCTTTGTCTAAACAATTTAACTTTTCCATTGAGAGCTCGTATATTCTCGGGTCAGGCTTACCCCTGTAAACAACTTTACCTCCAAGCTCTGAATATCTTTTTGCAATTAATCCAGCACAGATTACTTTTTTTCCATCTCTAATGACTACTTCATCTGGATTAGCACATACCATTGGTAATTTTATTTTCATAGACTGACTTAGAACCAGCTCATAATCATCTAATGTATGAGTAAATAATGAAGGACCTGTGTTCAGGATAAAGTCTGCATGGACTAAGTCTTTAACTTTAACAATATCAGTTTGTTCTAATATACTATTGTCTCTTTCTGGACCAATATGAAATACTTTTTTCCCCAATGAAGAGAAAAAAGGATCACTTCGGTTTATAAATTCCTCCCATGTAGCCTCCCCCGAAGAATAAATCTCATTATATAAAGCTCTATTAATCCCCATCGATTCCATACTAGATACCAATGACTCACTCCTTCGAGGAGCATTAGAAAGGAGTACCGTTTTAATATTATTTTTTTTCAACTCCGCAAAAGTATTTAAAACCCCTTCATATACCTTTACGCCATCATGAATAAGCCCCCACAGGTCTAAAATAAATCCATCAAAATGGTCTTTAACCGAAGATAATCCTAATATTTCTTTCAGGTGATGCCTCCTTGTCTATGATCTATTCCTATAGCTTCAGATAAACTATTGAAACCATCTGATATTAGATTTTGCCTCAGTTCTTCTTTAATTTTTTTAACTACTAAAGGGCCATTAAAAACTAAAGATGAATAGATTTGTACAAGGCTTGCACCAGCTTTGATTTTAGTATAAGCGTCAAAGCCATTTGATATACCCCCTACACCTATGAGTGGAACCTTTCCACCTGTAATCTGATATGCCATTCCTAACATAGATGTTGATTTATTAAAGAGAGGTCTCCCACTTAAACCACCTTCTTCATTTATAAAATTTTTACCACTTAACCCATCACGGTTTTCTGTAGTATTTGATATAACTAAACCATCAAGACCTTCATGTAATGACAAATTACAAATACTTTCAAACCGATCAATACTGAGGTCTGGTGAAACTTTTACTAGAATAGGTGGAGAAGGTGAATTTCTATTAACGGTAGAATCTCTAAAAGAACTAATAATTTTCTTTAACTTATCTATTTTTTGAAGATCCNTCAATCCTCGAGTATTTGGTGAAGATACATTAATTATTATTAAATCAGTTAAATCACTAAACATCTCAAACATTCTGGTAAAATCTCTTATAAAGTCATTAGAATCCTTATTTAAGCCTATATTAATTCCAATAGGACCGGGCTTTCCATTTGATAGAATTCTCCTTAACTTAGATGAAATCTTTTCTGCACCAATGTTATTAAATCCCATTCTATTGATTATTGCCTCATCATCTACTAATCGAAATAATCTGGGTTTAGAATTCCCATCCTGGGGAAATAAAGTTACTCCACCAATCTCTACAAAACCAAAACCTAAATTAAATGAAGGAATTACTACCTGTGCATTCTTATCGAACCCCGCAGCAAGGCCTATAGGGTTTGAAAAATTTTTATCCCATAACTTTATACCAAGGCCATTATTGAATTGCGAATCAGGAGTAAAAAACTCTGGAAATGAACTTAAAGTCCTTAATGCTAAGGCATGTGCCTTTTCTGCTTCTAAAAGAAAAAAAATTGGTCTTAATACTTTGTATAGATCAATCATACATTTATACCGGCATGATATGATTTTCTTGGACTTTCAAGATGAAAAATAACACCCTGATTTATGCCACTAGCTGCCTGAGTAATGATTTCATTATTACCTCCATATACAGTAATTCCTTGAAGAGAAGTAGAATTGATACTAGGCATATAAATTAGGTAATTATTTCTTTTACCCTGCATTTTTAAAAAATCGTTTAAATAACCCCCTAAGTCATAATTATTAATAATTAAAATATCAGAATTGAAGATTTCCAAAAATTCTCTCTTTTGCAATTTAGAATTATAAGAATGAACTGAAATTAAACCAAAATCTAATTGAAAAGAAATAGGCCTGTTGTCTCTCGAAAAACATAAATCACCATTTGGACAAATTATTAAATCTAAGACATATGTTTCACTTTCAGATAACCATATTGGACGATCTACACTGATCGAAACATATGAGTAATTTTTTTCTGCATAATTCCTAAAATATTCTAAAGTTCTAATATCAAACCTTACAGAACTTGAATGAAAAGTAACTAAATCTAATGGACCAAATCTCTTTAATGCTTTGTTAATAAAACTTTCTATAAATTGTGAAGAGTCTATAGATTCATTCTTTATCTGAAATGATAAAATTTTGCTATACTTTGAATTCAAGTTATCAATATTATGGATTTTTCCATGATTATTTTTTTCTGGTATTAAATTTGATATAGTTTGAATAAAGCTAAAAGAAGAAGAAGAATATAAAAAATTTCGCCTTGGTAAATTACTTAATATATTTTTATTTCTTAACATACCAAAATCCAAAAAAATTAATCTTCTTTCTTTATAATTCCTAAATAACCAATCTTCTTATTGAGAATAAGACAAGCCAAATAAATCAAGAAATAAACTAACATTGAAACAAGCAAGCCAGATATAGAAGGTATCAAGCTATCAGGAACTTTTGTTAGCCCATATGTGACTCTATATGCAAAGTATGCTCCGGCAAGGTATGAGATTATAGCTGCAGGATTCCATGAATGTAATGCCTTTAAACGAGATGTATCATAATTACACTTATTAATAATATAGTAGTCTACAATTAGTGGACCAATAAGAGGGGGTACTAACGCAGCAAGCATCATTATCCAATCCAGAAAATATTGATAAAG
>NZGX01000019.1 GCA_002691085.1 Rhodospirillaceae bacterium
TTTTTTCAATGGATGATTTTATGTCATTAGCTCTGGGTGAAGCTAATTTAGCTTTAAAAAAAGGTGAAATACCTGTTGGTGCTTTAATTGTTGATCCCATTAAAAAAGTCGTCCTTGCTTCATCAGGTAACAGGGTTATTACAGACTCAGATCCCACAGCTCATGCTGAGATATTAGTTATAAGAGAGGCGGCAAAGATTTATGGTTCTTCTAAGCTAATAGGTTTAGATATTTATGTAACTCTTGAGCCATGTGCAATGTGTGCGTCTGCAATAAGTATGTCAAGGTTAAGAAAGTTAGTATTTGGTGCATATGACCCTAAAACAGGAGCAGTTGATCACGGTCCAAAGATTTTTTCCCAAAAAACCACTCATCATAAACCTGAAGTTATTGGAGGTGTAAGGGAAGAAGAATCTTCAGAATATCTCAAGGTTTTTTTTAAACTGATGAGATCGTAATTACATTTTATTTACTTAAATCTAGGGATCTATTTTTCTAGTTTAATTGCACGCCAGCCTATATCTTTCCTATAGAAGCCTTCTGGCCAGTCTATTTCACTTATGGCCTCATAAACATTTTTGTTTGCTTCCGTTACAGTTTTTCCTGTTGCTGTTATGCCAAGTACCCTTCCGCCTGAAGCTATGAGCTCTTCATTTTTGAGTAGAGTTCCTGAGTGAAATATTTCAATTCCATCTTTTTTTTCAGCAAGAAAAGTATTATTTATAATGCTTCCTTTTTTATAATTTCCAGGGTACCCATCTGATGCCATTATTACAACTATGGCTTTTTCATCATGCCATTTTAAAGTAATATTATCTAGTTGACCATCGCATGCAGCAATTAGGGCTGATAGCAAATCAGATTTTAACCTTCTCATTAATACTTGGCACTCGGGATCTCCAAATCTTATATTATATTCTAGAAGTTTGGGGCCTTCTTGTGTAATCATTAATCCTGCAAATAAGACCCCTTGATAGGGAGATTCTTGATTAATTAAAGCATTAGTTGTTGGTAAAATAATTTCATTTATTATCTTTTCCTCCAAGGAACTAGTCATTATTGGCGCAGGAGAATATGCACCCATCCCACCTGTATTTGGACCAGTGTCACCATCCCCAACAGCTTTGTGGTCTTGGGCGGATGCAAGAGGTAAAATTGAATTCCCATTTACAAGTGCAAAGAAACTAACTTCTTCTCCTTCAAGAAATTCCTCTATTATAATCTCTTCGCCGGATAAGCCAAAAATTTTTTCATCCATTAATTTGTCAACAGCATTTATAGCTTCATTAACAGTATTGCAAATGAAAACACCTTTTCCTGCAGCAAGGCCACTGGTTTTAACTACAATGGGGGCACCATGTTTATGAATATATTGTTTTGCTTCATTAATATCAGAAAAGCAGCCATAGGATGCGGTTGGTATGTTGTTTCTATAAACAATATCTTTCATAAAAGCTTTTGATCCCTCAAGCTGTGATGCAGATGCAGAAGGGCCAAAGGTTTTTACATTTTTTTTATTTAATTCGTCAGTTATTCCTAAAACTAATGGCTCTTCAGGGCCGATTACTGCAAAATCAATCGATTCTCTCTCTGCAAAACTTACTATGCCTTCTATATCATTGACTTTAATATCTACACATTCTGCATACGATCTAATACCTGCATTCCCTGGTGCACAATAAATTTTTTCACACAATGGTGATTTGGATATTGCCCAACATAAAGCATGTTCTCTACCACCAGACCCAACTACTAAGACTTTCATTTTAAATTAATTTCTCACAAGATTTTAATGTTAACTTTAACTATAAAGTTTGAATGGTTTATTCTATTATGCAAAATATATTTTTTCAATTTTTTAGTCCAATTTAATTTTGAATATACAGCTATGCAAAGTAATAAAAAAGACAACGCTTCCGAGTATTCCGTTTCTGAGTTATCAAATGCTATAAAAAGCCAAATAGAAGAGCATTTTGGTTATGTCAGAGTTAGAGGTGAAATTTTACAACCTAAGATAGCCGCATCTGGACATTGTTATATGCGGTTGAAAGATGAAAATTCAGCTATAGATGCAATAATCTGGCGTGGGAGTATGAACAAACTTAGTCATCAACCTGAAGAGGGTATGGAGATAATTGCTTCAGGTAGGATTACTACTTACCCACTCAGGTCTACTTATCAGATAATTATTGATAGTTTTGAGTTGGCAGGTGAGGGGGCCTTATTAAAATTATTGGAAGATAGAAAGAAAATGTTTCTTACAGAAGGTCTATTTGAGGAAGGTTTAAAACAGGATTTACCACTTATACCTGAAGTCATTGGAGTAATTACTTCTGAAACAGGTGCTGTTATTAAAGATATACTTCATAGAGTCAAAGAAAGGTTTCCATCAAGGATAGTTCTTTGGCCTGTGAGTGTTCAAGGAAAAACTGCTTCTGAAGAAATTTCAAATGCTATTAGAGGTTTTAATAGTCTTTCTAAAAATAGTAAAATCCCATCACCAGATATTATTATAGTTGCTAGAGGTGGAGGGTCTCTTGAAGATTTATGGGCTTTTAATGAAGAGAATGTTGTTCGAGCGGTATCCAAATCATCAATTCCAATCATATCAGCAATCGGACACGAGACGGATACGACTCTAATTGATTATGTTTCTGATAAGAGGGCACCCACACCAACTGCAGCTGCTGAGATGGCGTTGCCGGTTAGATTAGATTTACTTGATCAGCTTAAGCAATCTGAATTAATTCTTACAAGGAGCATAACTCAGAAATTATTATCATATAAAAATAATATTAAAGGTTTATCCAGAGGTTTACCAAAACTTTCTTTCATAATTGACCAAAAGCAACTGCAATTGGATAGTTTCTATGAGAGAATTAGTCTCGGGCCAAAGAGGTTATTAGATCACAAAAAAAATGAACTTAGTCATGTAAGTTCTAATTTTGAAAAAAATAACTTTGATGTAGCCTTAAATGTATATAAAGAGCAACTTAATAATATTAATAAAACATTAACTTTTCTAAATATCCAGAATTTCAAAATGGTTGAAAATAATTTATATAATTTATCAAAAAGATTAATCTCTGTTTCTCCAGAAAAGGTTTTGATGAGAGGTTATGCTATAATTAAAAATAATAATGATGAGGTTTTAACGGACTCTGTGAGTGCCCAGAAGTATAAAAATATTAAGATTCAGTTTAAAGATAGTGAGATACCTGTTTCGACTGTTCAGAAAAAAGTTAAACATGAAGATAAAAGGCAGAAAAGTTTATTATGACAAGATATATTTTTTTTTATTTTATAACAATATTTTCCGTAAATAGTTTAGCTTCTGATTTGCAAATTAATGGAAAGTTAGAGCAAGGTGGATTAGCTTATGGGTGGGTCCCCAAAGATACCTCTCTGAGCTTAGGTGTTACTGAAATTGATATTTCTCCAGAAGGGTACTTTATTTTTGGAATATCTCGCAATTCTCCTTCTACTCTAGAGCTTAAGGTTACGAAGAATAAAATAGTTTCAAAAAAAATTATAAATATTAAAAAGAGGGACTGGATTATTGAGAGAATTAACGGTCTTCCTAGCAATACAGTCTCTCCCGATAATAAAACCTTAAAAAGGATTAGAAATGAGGGTGCCTTAATATCCCAAAGACGAAAGATTTCAGCAAGTTCTATATACTTTAAAAATGGGTTTATATTGCCTAGTGAAGGGAGAGTATCGGGGGTTTTTGGGAGTCAAAGGGTGTTAAATGGAAAACCTCGCTCTCCTCATTCTGGACTTGATCTTGCAGCCCCAATTGGAACAAAGGTAATAGCGACAGCCGATGGAATAGTCTCGTTAGTGCATAAAGATATGATTCTAACAGGTAAAACCGTCATGATTGATCATGGTTTTGGTTTACAATCAATCTATATTCACTTGAATGATATTTTTGTAAAAGAGGGAGAGCTTGTTAAGCAAGGGCAATTGATTGCGGAAATAGGTGTAACTGGAAGAACAAGTGGACCGCATCTTCACTTTGGAATTACCTGGTATGGAGTGAAACTTGATCCGCAAAGCGTCCTAAAGGTATTACCTATTAAGGATGTTATTAATTAAAAATTTTCTAAATTCGTTATTTCTCCATTCTAATTTAATTTTTAATACAGATATTTTTTCATGATACTCTTTCTTTATTTTTGTAATATCTTTTTCTGTAGTTATTGCAACTAAATTAAGCTTTGATGAAGCTTTCAACATATTATCTATCTCAGTGTCTTTGTATGTATGGTGATCTTGAAAGATCTTTTTTTTTACTACTTTTACGCCATTATCTTCTAGGGTTTTAAAGAATCTTCTTGGATTACCTATGCCGCAGAAAGCATACATATTAAAGTTCTTGAACTTTTCTAAGTTTGTTTCTGGAATAAATTGATTGTAAAAAATAGGTTTATTGGAATTTATAATTTCACTATGTAGGGCTTCACTCTTACCACAAATAATTATTCCGTCTGCTCTTCTTAATCCACTCTTTATATCTTCTCTAAGTGGCCCTGAGGGAAGTAAACATTCATTTGCGAACATTTCTGTTGCGTCTACAACAATAAGTGAGATGTCCTTTTGCAAGGAAAAATTTTGGTGAGCATCATCTAGAATGATCACTTCAGCACCATCCTTTATGGCTTCTTGAGCACCTAAGTATCTATTTGGAGAAACCCAAGTATTTCCATCAATTGAGTGAAGGATAGCTTCATCTCCAACATCTTCAGCTTTATGTATTGAGGAATCAACTTTGATAGTATGCTTAATTTTTCCTTTATAGCCACGAAGTATTGTTGCTGTTTCAACACCATGCTCCTGAAAAAAATTTACAATGTATCTTACTATAGGAGTTTTTCCTGTGCCCCCTACTGATAAATTACCAACAGAAATGACAGGAATAGATACCTTTTTTGGACGGGTTGAAATAAATCTAATTCTTATAATAATTCTATATAAATAACTTATTGGGTACAGAGCATATGTTATAAAATTTTTAGTATTCCATATATCATTTAATCTAAGCATTATTTTGTTTCACTACGATCTAAGTGTTTCTCAGTTTTTGAAATTAAATTATTAAGGCTATTTTCTAGATTTTGTATATAAGTTAATTTTTCATTCTCTTTTAGGTGTCTTGGAATAATTATTGGTTCACCCCAAATACATATACCCTTAGAAAATGGCAAAGGAAATACAAGTTTATCCCAGGTATTGATTGTTTTCTTTCTAGAAACGGAAGCCGAGACAGGTATAATTTTAACACCTGAAAGTTGCGATAAAGTTATTGAACCTTTGTTAGCTTTAAATAAGGGCCCTCTTGGTCCATCTGGAGTTATTCCAACTGAAGAACTACTTTTTATTACTTCCAAAAGTTTTCTTATGGCCATACTTCCACCGGATGAGCTAGACCCTCTTATAGATGATATACCAAAGAAATTAATGATATTTGAAATAATGTTCCCATCAGAGTGTTTAGAAATTAACATGTGAAAAGGAGATTTTGATTTCCAGCAAAATGGCATTAATAGTAGTCTATTGTGCCAGAATGCAACAATTACTGGCTCTTCTCCTGTCCAGGATTTTGAGATAATATCCGTATTTTCATGCTTCCAACTTGATGTAATTTTAACTACAAACAGATATGCTACAGATATCGATACAATAATGGCTTGTATAGTCGAATATCGGAAAATTTTCTTTCTAAATTTTTTCATTTATTTTATAGTTTATTGTAATATAAAAAACATTATGTAAAATGCTTATAACATTAAATAGCGTATCAATCTTTCGTTAAGTAGTTTTTATTACATTCTTATGTTTGGAGGGAAGTTATGGTTAGTAACAAAGGTCCAGTATATGCAGTGTTTGGAGGAATAGTTCTTTTAGTTTTGGTATCTATCTTTGCAGATAATTTAGTTGCCAGTAACAATTCTAATGCTGAAAAACAATCAGATTACCAAAGTGACGATTCGAATGAAGCATCAAGTACTGAAGAATCTGAATCAGCAAATACTGAAGACTCTACAGAAACTAAATAATAAAGATATTAAATCGTTAAATTATCTATGAGCCTGCTATACTCATACTCTCAATCATAATTGTGGGGCTATCGATGCCGTAAGATAATTCTAGGTCATTTGCAGGAATTAGGTTTTTAAACATGTCCTTTAAGTTTCCTGCAATTGTAATCTCATTTACAGGAAAAGCAATTTCGCCTTTATCTATCCAGAAGCCAGCAATTCCTCTGCTATAATTCCCTGTGATATAATTTACTCCCTGTCCAAAAGTATCTGTAACATATAATCCGGACTTTATTCCTGAAATCAGTTTTGCTGGTGTTAAAGTTCCTCTATCTAGATACACATTAGTCACTGATGGTGAAGGTTGAGAGGCGACACCTCTGCTTGCATGCCCTGTTGGTCTAAGACTTAACTTTCGAGATGAGTAAAGGTCTAACAACCAAGTTTTTAGAATGCCTGCTTCAATAAGATCTCTCTTTTTATTCTGTATACCTTCTGAGTCACATGATTTTGACCTAAGCCCTCTTTTTCTATGTGGATCCTCTATCACGGATATTTCTTTATTAAATATTTGCTTACCCATTTTATCTCTTAAGAAACTAGTATCTTTTGATACTAAGTTTCCATTTATTGCTGTGATAAAATGTCCAAGAATACCCCTTGCTACCCTAGGCTCATATATAACTGGGAATTTTCCACTTTTAATTTTTTTTGCACCTAATCTTTTTTTTGCTCTATTGGCGGCAGATCTTCCAATTTTTTCTGGGTCTTTGAGGTCTTCCCAATAAACTGATGTGGAGTAATCATAATCAACTTCCATACCACTTGAGTTTTGACCAGCAAGTACAGAAACGGATAAAGATCCACCTGAGCTTTGATAGGATCTATTAAAGCCATTACTTGCAACTAGGCTAATACTTGATTTTCCCCAACCTGCTGATGCTCCCTCTGAATTAGTAATCCCGCTAACAGATCGGGCAGAATCTTCACATGACATAGCTGAATCAATAAGCTCATCGGTTGAGATATTTTTTTTATCAAACGTATCTATATCAGGGATATTTGTTACTAAATCAGCTTTATCAGCAATACCTACAAATGGGTCTTCAGGTAAAGTTTTGGCCATCATAAGTGATTTATCAATTATCTCCTTAAAGGCTTTAGGTGAGCAATCTGATGAGGAAACAATGGATTGTCTCTTCCCAATAAAAACTCTAAGCCCTAACTGTTCTTCATCAGAGTCATTAAGTTTTTCTAATTTACCCATTCTACATGTTGTAGTAGTTGAAGTATTTTTTACCCATATAGCATCAGCTGCGTCTGCCCCCTGGTTAAGAGCATCTGATATTAAATCTCCAAGTAGTTCTCTCGAATTATTGATATTAATAAATTTACCCATTTAGTTATAAACCTTTTATTGTTTTGACCCTTAGATATTCAGTCCATATTTTTCCCATTTATCTGTAACAAGCTTTTTAGTTTTTGTATCCATTACTATCTTTTCACCCCATTCTCTAGTTGTTTCTGGAAAGACTTTATTGGTTGCATCAATGCCCATTTTACCACCCAATCCAGGAAGAGGTGATGCAAAGTCTAAATAATCAATGGGTGTATTATCAATAACAGTAATATCCTTTGATGGGTCAGATTTAGTTGATACAGCCCACATGACATCTTCCCACGACCTTGCATTGATATCATCATCAACAATTATGACATATTTTGTGTATATAAATTGCCTCAGAAAACTCCATATTCCCATCATTATCCTTTTTGCATGACCAGGATACTGTTTTTTTATACTCACTATAGCAATTCTATAGCTGCAACCCTCTGGTGGAAGCCAGAAGTCAACTATTTCTGGAAATTGTTGCTGGATTAATGGAATGAATATCTCATTCAAAGCTTCACCAAGTATGCTTGGCTCATCTGGAGGTCTTCCAGTAAATGTACTAAGATAAACCGGTTTTTTTCGCATTGTAATAGCCGATATTTTGAATATGGGAAACTTTTCTACAGAATTATAGTATCCAGTGTGATCTCCATAGGGACCTTCGTCTTTTTGTTGATCAACGAGAGTATGTCCCTCTAACACTATTTCTGCATTAGCAGGGACTTCTAGGGGAATTGTTTTGCATTTTACAGTTGGTAGCCTATTTCCACTTAAAATACCCGAGAATTGAAACTCAGATACATTATCTGGGATTGGCATTACTGCCGAAATTATTGTTGCGGGATCTGCACCTATTACCACTGCGGTTGGGAATGGTTTAAGATATTTTTTTTTCCACCGATCAAACTGACCAGCCCCACCTCTATGCTTCAGCCATCTCATCAGAGTGGTATTTTTATTTATGACTTGCATCCTATAAATACCAAGATTTGTTTTATCTCTTTGGTCTTCACCGGAGCCTTTAGTAATCACAATAGGCCAGCTTATCAGTGGGCCTGGTTCTCCAGGCCAGCAATGTTGTAAAGGAAAGTTTCTCAAGTCTATTTTGTCGCCTTCTATTACGACTTCTTGACAAGCAGCTTTTTTCACTTGGCGAGGTTTCATTGCAATTGCACTTTTTATTAGTGGGAGCATCTTGAAAGTTTCTTTAATACCTTCTGGAGGTTTTGGCTGCCTTAAAAATGCAAGCATTTTGCCTAATTCTCTCAGTTCACTTTGTTTTTTATTTATACCTAAAGCAACTCTCTCTACAGTACCAAATAAATTAGTTAGTAAAGGAAAATTATAATTCTTATTTATTCCATCATTTACATTTTCAAAAAGAAGCGCAGGGCCACTTTTTTTAATTACTCTCGAATGTATCTCCGTTATTTCTAGGTTTGAAGATACAGGTGTTTTAATTCTTTTTAATTGACCTATTTTCTCTAGATATTGAGTGAATTCCTGAAGAGATGAAAAGCTCATTGTTTATTACTCTTTAGTGTTTAAGTTTTAAAAAATTGATTTAGTTTATTATGATTGCAAAAGCTACAATAAAACCTATTTCACGATTTGATTTAAACCTTTTTTGGCAATTGTCTGGGTTATTTAAGTCTAATGTCAAAACTTGCCATAAAAAATGACAGGCGGCTAATCCCAGTATAATAAAAGAAATAAATGAATAACCTTTATTGTAGAATAATATTGATAAAAGAAAGATTGTAAATAGGTATGAGAGGACAATTAAGGTTTTTATATTTTGACCTAGAGAAACAGCTGTAGAATAGATACCTATTTCTTGGTCGTATTTTGAGTCCTGTTGAGCATATATAGTGTCATAACCAAGTGTCCAAAAAAAACAAGATCCATAAATTAAAAATAATTCCCAATCAATTGAATTTGTTNCCGATGTCCAAGCCATAATTGCGCCTATATTAAAAGTCATTGATAACCAAAGTTGAGGCCAATTTATCAAACGCTTCATGTAGGGGTATAAAATTATTAAAGGGATAGATAATATCCCTATTAGGATTGTGATTTGATTCAGTTGTAGCAATATAATTAAGCCAAAAAAAGACTGTAAAAATAGGAAAATAAAAGCTTCGAGATTAGAAACTTCTCCCGAAGAAATTGGCCTTTTAGCAGTTCGTGGGATCTTTGCATCNACCTCCTGATCNATAATATCATTAAGAGTACAACCTGCTCCTCTCATTAGAATTGTTCCAATTGAAAAAAACATAATTAGTTTTATTTTATTTACAGAATACTCACTAGAAAAAACAATTAATAATGACCAAAGACATGGAAAAAAAAGTAGCCAGCTTCCTATTGGTTTATCTAAACGTGCAAGTCTGAAATATTTATTCATTTTTTTATATCTGTTTTTATTAATTTATATTAATATTTTCTAAGATTTATAATACTTTTTCCTATTCCAATAAAATAATTTTAGGTTAATTGATAGTAAAATTATAGTTTTATGATTGAAAATCTATCCCATCCACGTGTGTATTTAGAATCATCATTTAAGTTAGGTAAGAAAATACTACTTAGTCCTGATAAGTCTTACCATTTAATAAAGGTAATTAAGTTAAGNCTTAATGATATAATGTTTGTCTTCAACGGTTATGAAGGTGAGTGGGCTGCATATATTTCAAATATATCGCGAGGTATTGTTGAGATAAGTCTAAAGAGTCAAATAAAAGTTCAAGATAGTATGAATCCCTTAATACTTTTATTTTCACCAATAAAAAAAAATCTAACCTCTTTTATGGTCCAAAAGGCAACTGAATTAGGAGCAACAGAAATATGGCCAGTTATTACAGAGAGAACTAACATAACTGAGGGAAATATAGCAAAACTTGTAAATGTTTCTATTGGTGCATCAGAGCAATCTGGAAGATTATCTTTACCTTTAATTAAAGAACCTGTAGATTTAGATACGTCTTTAGGAAATTGGTTTTTCGAAAGACCTTTGTATTTTGCAGATAAAAACTTTCGATCAAGCCCTATATCTAATTTTATTGCAAATGAAAGTTTCAAAGATACCTTAGGGGCTGGTTTTCTAGTGGGCCCTGAAGGTGGTTTTTCTGATAAGGAGATCGAGCAGTTGCTTTCATATTCATTTGTTAAAAAAATCTATTTGGGTTCAAGGATCCTCCGATCAGAAACAGCATCCATTTCAGTGCTATCAATTTGGCAGGCTTTAAATGGCGATTGGAAAAATTAATTTTTTTTTACGGAAATTAGAGTAATGTTTTTTGAAAGATTTAGAGANTTAGAATGAATTCCATTTCCGAAATAGATTCTGAACCTATAACAAGTAAAGATAAGCTTATAGAATATTTAGCATCTGGTTGTAAAACTCCTGATAAATGGAGAATTGGTACAGAGCACGAAAAATTTTTATACTTATTAGAAGATTATTCCCCCCTTAGATATGATGGTCCCAGGGGGGTGGAAGTATTTCTAAAAGAAATGCAGCGATTTGGATGGAAGCCAATTAGAGAAGAAGGAAACATAATAGCTCTTAACTCAAAAAATAAAGGAGCGGTTACACTTGAGCCAGGAGGGCAATTGGAACTTTCAGGCGCGCAACTTAAAACTGTACATGAAACATGTTCAGAAGTTCATGAGCATAGATTGCAGATTGGTGAAGTAGCAAAAGAACTCAATATTGGCGTTTTGGGTATAGGCATGATCCCAAATTGGAAAAGAGAGGATGTTAACTGGGTGCCCAAAGAACGTTATAGAATTATGCGCTCATATATGCCAAAGGTTGGAAAGCTTGGATTGGATATGATGACACGAACTTGCACAGTCCAAGTTAACCTTGATTATGAATCTGAGGTTGATATGGTAAAAAAATTACGTGTTTCAACATCTCTTCAGCCTATTTCTACAGCCTTATGGTCAAATTCCCCATTTACAGAAAACAAGCCCAATGGAGCTATGAGTCAAAGAGCCATTTGTTGGCAAAATACTGACTCTGATAGAACGGGAATGATACCATTTATTTTTAATGACAACATGTCTTTCGAAAAATATGTTGATTATGCTCTTGATGTTCCAATGTACTTTATAAGAAGAAAAAAATATATTGACGTCAGTGGTCAATCCTTTAGATCTTTTCTCAATGGTAAAATTTCTGGTTTTGAAGGTGAGCTTCCTTCATTGACTGATTGGGAAGACCATTTATCTACTATATTTCCTGAAGTAAGATTAAAACGTTTTCTTGAAATGAGAGGAGCAGACTCTGGTTCGTGGAGCAGTTTATGCGCTTTGCCAGCTTTTTGGACAGGGATTCTATATGACAGGTCTTCTATTGATGCCGCATGGGATATTGCAAAGAATTGGAAAGATAACGAAAGACAAAAACTTTACCTGAGTGTTCCAAGGGAGGGTTTAAATACTATTATACAAGGGACAAAAGTTATTGATATCGCTAAAGAGCTTTTAAATATCTCAATATATGGTCTAAAATCAAGAGCGAGACTTGACCATAACTCTAATGATGAGTCAATTTTTTTAGAACCGNTATTGGAAATACTTCAGACGGGTAAAACGCCAGCAGAAAAGTTGTTAGATAAGTTTAGTAATAGTCGGAATAATAATATAGATTATATTTTTAAAGAATATGGATATTAATAATGGTTAAAAGAAAAGATGGTGACCCTCTCAAGGTAAATAAAGAAATTATTATGGAAGAGTGTGAAAACCTAGAACAAGTTAGAAAACATATCGACCGTATTGATGAAAATATCGTCCCACTACTTGTTGAAAGAAACCATTATGTTATGCAAGCTGCTAAGCTTAAGGGTGATATAAATGCTGCAAGAGTACCAAGTAGAATAGAGGAGGTTGTCAATAAAGTAAGACAAGTCGCTAACGAGAGAAACTCCAGCCCTGAAATTGTAGAAGCGATTTATAGAGCAATGATTGAGATAAATATTGAGCTAGAGCGGAAGAATATATCTGAAAGGGAACAAAAAAAATAAATTTAATAAAATAATTATTTATTAAATTTATACATTCTTTTGTCACCTTTATGAGAAATGATTTTTCCAGCTGTCGTTCCCCCAAAATGGGCTGGTAAAAGTGTAATATCCTCATCGGTTAGATCATTTACTAATGAAACTCTTGTAGAATTTGATTTAATTTTATCTTCACAAAAAACTGTACTCCACTCAGGAAAAATAATCCCAATTGGGCTATGTAGTATATCTCCAGTAAGGATACCCTTTTTATTTCCAGAATTTATTTTAATGCAATAATGCCCCGGGGTATGCCCATGGGTGGGTAAAATAGTTAAGGAATCATCAAGCGAAAAATCAGTATCAATTATCTGTGCTTGGCCATACTCAATAATAGGCAATATGCTCTCATTAAATGAAGGAGCAATATAGGCGGTTTGTGGATTCTTTGATCGTTCTCTGGAGGAGTCTAGGTCATTTCGTGAGAAAATATACTTTGCTCTTGGAAAGGTAGGAACCCATCTGCCATCTTTTAGCACTGTGTTCCATCCAACATGATCTGCATGTAAATGCGTACACATGACATAGTCAATTTCTTCGGGGCTAATTCCCTCATTGGCTAAATTTTCTAGAAAAGGGCCCTCACGATTATTCCAATGTTTTAGCATTCCACCAAACGTTTTATGATTCCCGATACATGTATCAACTAGAATATTATGATAAGGTGTTTGTATTAGAAAACTATGAAAATTTAGATCTATAATTTTTTTTTCATGATTATAAAAATATGGCTCAAGCCAGTCTCTGTGTTCTGATAATTTCTCAAAGTCAGCGTCAGGGTAGGCCACCGAAGCATCAAATGGCTCGATCATATCTTGAATTCTTTTTACAACCACTTTTCCAAATAATTGAGGTTTCAAAATATACCTCCTTTAATCATGAATCTCTACAAGGTGGTACATAAATCTATCATTCATTGGTTTCCAAACTTTTACCCTTTTATGAATACCCTCTAACCCTATTAGTGGAAAAAGAAAAAGAGATTGAGCTACATCTCTATAATATTTAACAATATTTTTTGTTAGCATTATTCTTTTATCTAGGTCAAAAGTTTTATCTGCCTCATTAATGACCTGTTGGATTGACTCCTCACAAAACCATGGACCAGCACCTCTGCAACTATGGTTGGTATTTATAATAGGTTTTAGTGCGTCAGCGTATCTATTAGTAAAATCCATAATAAAACCATGACCGCCCATTTCTCCTAAAGTTGAATTTCTGGCTAATTGAGGATAAGTAATTAATCGAACCTCCATATTCATTCCTACTTTTGCAACATCAGATGCAATTTTTTGCAAAATTGCAGTATCATTTGGAATAAAACCAGATACTGTTTCAATAATAAATGATACTCCATTTTTGTATCCAGCTTCATTAAGTAGTTGTATAGCCCTTTCTGGATCATAAGGATAAGGATTTAATGTTTCATCATATCCGATAGCAAAAGGAAGAGCTGGTTGGCTTGCTGGTTTAACTAAGTCAGAAAGTAAAATTTTAGCAATTGTTTCTTTATCCACTGCATAATTAAAAGCTTGTCTTACTTTTACATTACTAAATGGGGACTTTGCATCATTTGACTTTAGGACAAGAACTAGAGTCCGAATGGGATTTCTCATTTCTGCTCTATGTCCATTCATTTCAAGTATATCGATCTGATCTGTACTTATTGCGACAGCAACATCTATTTGCCCAGTAACAAGTGCTTGATAGCGTGCAGAGGAGTCAGGAACAATAAGTGCTTCCATTTTATCAATTTTTGGTTTTCTCCAAGAATCTTTATACGCCGAGAGGATTATTCTTTCTGGTTCCCAACTATCTAATTTAAATGGACCGCTACCAATTGGATTGTTAACTAAACCCTCTAGTCCAACTTTATTAAGGTGTCCATGAGGTACTACCCATAATGCTGAAAGGTATGCGGGAGCTAAGGGGCTTGGGTAGAGAGTAAATATATCAACTGTAAGTTCATCTACAATTTCAACTCTTGGATAATTTGGTGCTTCTCTATACCAAGATCTTGCATTAATTGCTTCACCCCGAACCGTATCAAAAACTGTTTTAATTGTTTCTGATGTAAATTTTTCACCATTAGAAAATTTGACACCAGGACGAAGCTTAAATCTCCATTGATTTTGGTTAACTGATTTCCAGGATAAAGCTAATTCAGGTACCACATTACCATTATTATCTATATCTGTTATACGGTCATAGATTGAAGTATAAAATAATGTAGGAGTTGTGCCTGATGCACCAAAAGGGTTCCCTTTTGTTGGGGAAGCTGCCGGATGGGCAACACGAAGGATTGTCTCAGAACTCAATGAAAATGAGAGCAATGAGACATAAAAAAATACAAATAGCCTAATTACAGACTTCATAGCTAGATTTTAACTAGATGTTAATTCAGATACAAGCATTTCATCTAGTTTTTCTAGAAATTGATTTGTAGTCATCCATGGTTGATTTGGGCTTATTAAAATAGCCAAATCTTTAGTCATGAACCCTTTTTCAACTGCAGAAATGCAAACATCTTCTAATTTTTTTGCAAAATCACTTACATCAGGAGTATTGTCAAATTCACCTCTGTATCTCAACCCTCGTGTCCAGGCAAAAATAGAAGCAATTGGGTTTGTTGAAGTATCTTTTCCTTCTTGATGTAATCTATAGTGTCTAGTTACTGTGCCATGTGCAGCTTCAGCTTCTATTGTCTCTCCATCAGGCGTCATTAGAACAGAGCTCATAAGTCCCAGTGATCCAAAACCTTGAGCTACAGTATCTGACTGAACATCTCCATTATAATTCTTACATGCCCAAACGTAACCTCCACTCCATTTGATTGCACAAGCAACCATATCATCAATTAGTCTATGTTCATAAGTAAGATTATTTTCTTCAAACTTTGCTTTAAATTCTTTTTCATAAACTTCCTGAAAAAGATCTTTGAATCTTCCGTCATAGGCTTTCATAATTGTATTTTTAGTTGATAGATAAACGGGATAATTTCTGCTTAAGCCATAGTTCATGCAGGCCTTTGCAAAACCACGGATAGACTCATCTGTATTAAACATTCCCATGGCAATACCAGAGTCCTGAAATTTATAAACTTCAAATTCCATATCACTTTCATTGTTTTCAGGGCTGAAGATTAGCTTTAATGTTCCTGCACCAGGAACTTTAAAGTCCGTTGCTTTATATTGATCACCAAATGCATGACGTCCAACAACAACTGGTTCAGTCCAGCCTGGAACAAATCCTGGAACATTTGAACACAAAATCGGTTCACGAAAAACTGTTCCTCCTAATAGATTTCTAATAGTACCATTTGGTGATCTCCACATTTCTTTAAGATTAAATTCTTCAACTCTATCTTCATCTGGAGTAATTGTGGCACATTTGACTCCAACTCCAAATTTTTTTATTGCTTCAGCGGCATCAATGGTAATTTGATCATTACTACTGTCTCGTGACATAATTCCAAGGTCATAGTATTTAAGATCAATATCAAGATATGGAAGAATAAGTTTATTTTTAATGAAATCCCAAATAATTCTTGTCATTTCGTCGCCATCGATTTCAACAACTGGTGTTTTAACTTTAATTTTTGCCACTTCAATCTCCCAAATATTTTAATTTTGTTGTTTAAAAAAATTTTATGATTTTAAATTTAAATTGTTTACTTCTATTTACTCATTTAGCTAATAAATTCATAGCTCTTATTACGTAGGATTTATTTATAAATTATTTCTTTTGAAACTACTGGAAGAATTTCGTATGTCATTTCAACAGTTGTAAAAAGATTTCTTATGGGTATATGGAAAAATCCACTTTTTTCAAGAAAAATCATACTATCCATTAATTTATTCCAATAACCCTTCCAATTAACTAAAATTATGGGCTTATTATGAATTTTTAGCTGTTTTTGAGTTATGATCTCAAAAAATTCGTCTAATGTTCCTATTCCGCCTGGTAAAATACAAAATGCATCTGAAATTCCAATAAATTTATCTTTTCTTTCTGACATGTTTTTTACAACAGTTAATTTGAAAAGTTGAGACTGAAAAGATGGTTTAGGAAAAAAGCTTGGGAGAATTCCCTCAACAGTTCCCCCATTATACAAAACAGAATTAGCAAGAACTCCCATAAGACCTTCTTCTCCGCCACCATAAATAAGTTTTATATTATTTTTGGCAATTATTTTACCAAGTTCAATAGACATTTTCTCGTAATCTGAGGAAATACCTTTTTTTGAACCACAAAAAACACATAAGTTTATATCTTTAAAATTCTTTATCATTTTTATCCTACTGTTGTTTGATTTTATAATGTATATTGAAGTTTCAGTTAAAGCTCATTTATTAATTAGTGAGGGTATATTAAGATGAGAATTATTGTATTTAAGTTAATTTTTATTGTTTTATTTTCCTTTTCAGGAGTTGTTCAGTCAAAAGATAGTGATGTAATAAAGTATAGGCAAAACTTGATGAAGTCACTGCAATATCATGCAGGTGCATTAGGCTCTATTATGAGAAAAAAAGTGGAGTTTACTGATAATTTTGCTTATCATGCAGATGCCATTGAAGCTATCTCGAGGTCTGCACAAAATGCCTTTAAGCCAAAAGTTATAGGTGGTACATCTTCTCCAGACATATGGACAAATTGGGAAGATTTTAATCAAAAATTCTTTAACCTAGCAAACTCAGCTTCCGAAGTTGCAAAGATAGCAAGAGCCGAGGGAGTAGATAAAGCTTCAAAACAAGTTTCAAGTTTATTTGTTTGTAAATCTTGCCATGATATATATAGAATAGAAAAATAAAATTAATCAGTTTCTTTCTATGAATATATTTAAATGTATTTTAAATTTATAATTATTATAATTATTGATAATGCAATTGTTAATAAGGTAATAGCTAGTTTTGTAGAACCAAATTTCAATGTTTTATAATTTGCTGTTCTTGGTAATTTTTTTTTGCCATTAAATAGCGGTAAAATTAAGTTTTGTTTTTTTATTATTAAGTAAAACAAACTTGCTGTAATATGTATCCCTATTACAAAGATTACTATGTACTCCCACCAAAGCTTATGAAAGTTGGTAATGGCAATGCTATTTTCAACGCTAATAAAGTGTGATAATGGACCTTCAGTTGGAAAAAATGAGTCATCTTGAGCAAAAAGACCAGAAGAAGCTTGAACTAATAAAACTGTAATAATGACGAAAACTGAAATTGCTCCTGCAGGGTTATGCCCAATGTGTAATTGCGTCTTCTTTTTGGACAAATTACTAATGTATGAAAAAAAATGTTTTGCACTTTTAATCATCATTAAAAAACTTGATGAATCTGAGCCAAAGAAACCCCACAAAATCCTAAAAATTAGAATTATAAGTATAGACAACCCACTGAACAAATGGATTTCCATATTTACTATCATTATGTCTAACATCGGAATTCTAAAGTTTAGCCCTCCGATTTCTGCAGTGTAATAGCATAATGATACTAAAATAAGCAGAAGCCAGTGGGACAGTCTAATCCAGATATCCCAAACTGGAACTTTTGCTAATGATTCGTCTTTATTGCCTATAGTTATATTATCTATGTTCATAAAAGATTATTTTGAAATAGTAAAATTAAGTATGATTTTAAATTAAAATTAAGATTTCTTTCTAAATATCATTTATATTAATGAATTATCACCTTATTTGTAAAAAATTAGTGTATATGGCACTCAAAATATTGCTTAAGACCTCGTAATCGCTTACTAAGATAGTAGGTCAAGCAAAGATAAGCCGTGAGGCAATGTGAATCGTCCCCTTATAGTTGCTATTATTGGTGTAATTTTCGTTATAGTGGTAATAGTTTTAAATTATACTTCTGGAGATAACTCCTCTGTTGGGGATTCTCCTTCTCAATTAGAGAATAAAGAAGATGAGACCAGCGATGTTAACAAAATCCCGATTGTAAACTCAATTAAACCAAGTTTTGACGTAGTTAGAATCGATCAAGAGGGAAACACTGTAATGGCTGGGAGATCAGGTCCTTCTGAGACTGTGATCATTCTAGACCGGGCAAGGGAAATAGGACGAGTTGTTGCAGATGGGCGTGGGGAATGGGTTTTTATTCCACTTGAAAAACTTCCATCTGGAACGCGAGAGCTATCTCTTTTAGTCGAAACAGAAAATGGTGATTTCTTAAATTCTGATAACATAGTTATCATGTCAATTCCTGAGAAAGAAGGCGATGTGCTTATATTTGAAACTTCAAGAGATGGAGGAAATACAAGATTACTTCAGTCTCCTGAGCAAAGCGGTGCCATTAGTCTGTCAATTGAAACAATTGATTATGATTTTGAGAATAGTTTATATCTTAGTGGCAGAGCAAATCCAGACAATGAGGTTTATGTTTATCTCAATAATAATTTTGTGGGTAAAGTAAAAGCTGATGAAAATGGATATTGGTCTCTCGAATCTAGTCTGCCTGCTGTAATTGGAAAGCATATACTTCGTGCTGACGAAATAAATCCTGAAGATAATGTTATTTCAAGAGTCGAGATACCTTTTACTAAACAAGAATCATCAGTTAGATTAAAACCTGGTCAGATAACTGTTGTAAAAGGTAATAGTTTATGGCGTATTGCACGACGAGTGTATGGGGAAGGAGTAATGTATACTTTGATTTATGATGCTAATCAGGGAAAAATTATAGACCCTGACCTTATATACCCTGGTCAGATTTTCAATATTCCTGACATGAATTAATCAAAATAGTAATTACTGATAGAAAGATTATGCAAGAAGGTCAAAAAATTTCATTAAGAGACTACGTTTTACCTCCAATTCATCCTGAGGGTGTAGGTTTTTTATTAATATTTGTTTTCATTACTTTTGTTTTGTGGATTATTTGGACACCCTTAGGTCTTTTGGGTCTAGTTTTGTCAGTATGGTGTTTTTATTTCTTTAGGGATCCAGATAGATTTACACCTACCCAGGAGGGTTTAATTATTAGTCCGGCAGATGGAATTGTTCAGGCAATAACTGAGACAATTGGTCCAAAAGAGTTAGATTTAGATCAGGAAAATTTTATAAGAGTTAGTATTTTTATGAGTGTCTTTGATTGTCACGTTAATCGAACTCCAGTATCGGGAAAGATCCTTAAATCAGTTTACGTACCAGGACTTTTTCTCAATGCAAGTCTTGATAAAGCAAGTGAGGACAATGAAAGACAGTATTTATTAATTGAAACTGAAGATATTTCAAACATAGTTGTTGTTCAAATTGCTGGTCTTGTAGCTAGAAGAATTAGATCTGATGTGAGTAAGGGCCAACAGTTAGAGACAGGGGAAAGAATTGGAATGATTAGGTTTGGAAGCAGGGTTGATGTTTATTTACCAAATACATTCAAACCCCTAGTCTCAATGGGCCAAAAGATGATAGCCGGAGAAACAGTAATTTCTGATAAGAGAATTACTGAAGAAAGCCGAAAAGCTGAAATTCGATAATTACTTCAATTAGGGATTTCAAATCAATGGTTAATCATAATTCAAAAAAGAGTATGTCATTTAATAGGTTATTGCCTAATATACTTACAGTCTTAGCCTTATGTAGTGGTCTTACCGCAATCAGATTTGCGTTAAATGAAAAATGGGAAGAGGCTGTAATATCACTTGTAATTGCATGTTTTTTGGATGGTATTGACGGGTTAGTAGCCAGAATACTAAGAGGTGCAACTAAATTTGGTGCTGAATTAGATTCATTGTCTGATGCAGTGAGTTTTGGTGTTGTACCATCTATTTTGGTCTATTTATGGGCAATGAACACAGCAGGTACAATTGGTTGGGCATTATCTTTGTTCTATACTGTCTGTTGTATTTTAAGGTTAGCAAGATTCAATACTATGGAAGTCGACCCATCTGTACCAGGTTGGTCAAAAAATTATTTTATAGGCGTTCCCTCACCTGCAGCTGCAGGTCTCATAGTACTTCCTTTAATCTATTCATTCTACTTTGAAGCAGGTGTTTTTAATAACCCAACCATAGTTGGTTTTTTTCTTATAATAGTTTCTTTATTAATGGTTAGCAGGGTGCCAACGTTTTCCATTAAGAGGTCAAGGATCCCAAATAAGTTAGTGTTACCACTAATGCTTTTAGTTGCACTTTTAACAGTATTTCTTGTAACAGATACATGGGCTACCTTAGGCCTCTTGGGCCTGTTATATATAATAAGCATTCCTTTTAGTTGTATAAGTTTTTATAATTCTGCAAAAAAAAGTACTGAATAGAATTTTATTATACTATTTCAATTTTGTAATTTTCAAGTTTTTGGATTTTATCTCTATACTGTGCAGCTTTTTCAAACTCTAGATCAGATGCAGCTTTAAACATTTTCTTTTTAAGATCATCTAAAGTTTTTTGAAGGTTATTACCTATCAGTATATCAGGCTTATTATCTAATTTATTCTTATCTTGATTGCCTACTTTTTCTTTATCTTCAACCTTAATTGCATCAGATATCTTTTTAACTATACTTTTGGGAGTTATATTGTTTTCCTTATTGTGTTTGATTTGTTTTTCTCTCCGTCTATTTGTTTCAGAAATTGCTTTTGAAATACTATTTGTTATTCGGTCTGCATAGAGAATTACTTTACCATTTATATTTCTTGCTGCTCTTCCAATAGTCTGTATTAATGATCTTTCGGAACGAAGAAAGCCTTCTTTATCAGCATCAAGTATCGCAACTAGTTCGCACTCAGGTATATCTAGGCCTTCCCGAAGGAGATTGATACCTACCAGTACTTTAAAAACACCTGATCTTAAATCTCTAATAATTTCAATTCGTTCAAGAGTATCGATATCTGAGTGCATATACCTGACTGAGATACCTTGTTCAGAAATATATTCGGTCAAGTCCTCTGCCATTTTTTTGGTTAAAGTAGTTATTAGTGCTCTTGATTTATTTTCAACAATAGTTTTTAATTCATGAATTAAATCGTCAACTTGTGAAACAGCAGGGCGTATTGTGCATTCTGGGTCTATTAATCCTGTTGGGCGAATAACTTGTTCTATAAAAGTACCTTTTGATGAGACTAACTCCCAATCTCCGGGTGTTGCTGAAACAAATATAGTGTCAGGTCTAATTTTATCCCATTCTTGAAACTTTAAGGGTCTATTATCACAACAAGAAGGTAGCCTGAACCCATGGTCTGACAATGTAGTTTTTCTTTGAAAATCTCCTTTATACATTCCATTTATTTGAGGAATTGTTGCATGACTCTCGTCAACAAATAGTATTGCATTTTTAGGTAAGTATTCAAACAATGTTGGAGGTGGTTCACCTGATCTTCTTCCTGTCAGGTACCGCGAATAATTTTCAATTCCTTTACAGTGACCTGTAGTTTCTATCATTTCTAAATCAAAAGATGTTCTTTGTTCTAATCTTTGAGCTTCTAAAAGTTTGTTTTGTTTTTCTAATTCAAGAATTCTCTCTTTTAGTTCTATTTTAATTTTTTTCACAGCCTGAGATAATGTTGGTGCAGGAGTTACATAGTGGCTGTTTGGAAATATTTTAATTTGATTTAGTTTATCAGTTTTTTCACCCGTTAACGGGTCAAACTCACTAATTGATTCAATAGTATCACCGAATAATGAGATTCTCCATGCCCTGTCAATGCAGTGAGCCGGAAAGATTTCAATAATATCACCTCTCACTCTGAAATTTCCTCTTGCAAATCCTATATCATTTCTTTCGTACTGAAGAGAAACAAGTTCTCTTACAAAATCATTTCTTGGAAATAAATCACCCAAGCTGGCAGTAAATGTCATCTTCATGTATGATTCAGCTGACCCAAGTCCATAAATACATGAAACGGATGAAACAATAATTACATCTTTTCTTTCAAGTATTGCTCTAGTAGCAGAGTGCCTCATCCTGTCAATTTGCTCATTAATACTTGCATCTTTTTCGATATATGTATCTGTTTTTGGGACATAAGCTTCAGGTTGATAGTAGTCATAGTATGAAACAAAATATTCGACAGCATTTTTTGGAAAGAAGTTTTTAAATTCCGAGTATAATTGGGCAGCTAGAGTTTTATTATGAGCTAATACTAGAACAGGTTTTTTAAGTTTCTCAATTAAATTGGCTACTGTGAATGTTTTACCAGACCCAGTAACTCCCATAAGTGTTGAATATTTTTCTTTATTTCTAAATCCTTTTTCTAATTCACTAATTGCTTTTGGTTGATCTCCAGTTGGATTAAAATTTGATTCTAATTTAAAGTTCATGGATTTTAAATAGTAAATAAAAATAATACTTTTGACTATTAAAATAATAATTTTGTAATGTTAAATAGTTTGAAATTATTTATACAGTAAAATGACAACATATTTTTTAATTAAAGAATATTAACTTTATCTAAAATTTAATAATGGATGATAAATTAATATCGAAAAAAAAACCATTTTATAAAGTATCTAAATATTTAAATCTTTATTTAAATAATTTTAATAGATGGAAACCTTTTTCTATTTCTTATGACGATTTACTTCGTTTCAAAGGATCTGTTAATGTATATGACAGCAGTGAAAATGATACTCTTTGGATAAGAGTTTATTATAATAATTTGGAGAGGGATGAAATTGATGAAAATTTAAAAAAACTTTATAAGATATTACATTCAGATGGGAATGATTCAAGATTAGAGCATTTAAATATTGATGCTATTGATTATTGTACTTTTGGTAATTCTAAGCCTTTTAGAATTAAAATAAGAAATATTTTAAATGATAATTTCACATATTTTTATGTTAAAAAAACAGATGCCTCTAGGATTTACGGTTTAGAATTAGAGCATATGCTTTCTCCATACAATTTAAATTTTCTTGTTAATGATTCAATCCTTATTGAGGAACACATTTCTGGAATTCCAGGGGATATTTTCATTACTAAATTTTTGAATAATTGTTCAGATATTGAAAAATCTCAGATTGCTAAAGAATTTGTTAAATTTAATGAAAGGTGTATGATAAGGCTTTTGGGTGACATGAGGGCATATAATTATGTAATAACTCCAACACACGATTTTGACCAAGTTGTATATAAAATAAGATCAATTGATTTTGATCAGCAATGTTTCGAAGGAAAACTAAATATATATAGACCTCAATTTTTTGAGGAAAATAAACCTATGATGAATATTGTTAGGGAAAGACTTTCACATGACTCAGTTCTTCAATATAAAATTGAAGAAAGATCAATTGTTGCAAAAAGAATTATAAGCTCGGGTGATAGAATTAATAAATTGATAGATGTGATGAAGAAAGATACAATAACTAAAAATGAAAATTTAAATCAATTAAAAAAAGATATTTTTAAATTTACAAATGAAAAAGATTTTATGAAATGTAAAAATATGGGATATCTAATGGGCTCTTCTATAGATTATGTAAGAAAACATTATGAAAATCACAATTTAAATAACTTAATTAGGTCTTATTAAATATAATAATCGTTGCTTAGATCATCATCTTTCTCATCTGATGTTATGTCTAGGTTGTCAAATTTGAATTTTTTAATTGGGGCCTCTTCTGGCACCTCTCCTTTTGAAAAACTAAGACATGGATATTCATATTTAGAATTTTCATCAACAATTTTAATGAATTCAACGAAAAAAGTCCATAAAGAAAAAAAATCATAAACATAAATTAGTTTTAGATTATTAG
>NZGX01000020.1 GCA_002691085.1 Rhodospirillaceae bacterium
TAACGAGACCGGAACCGGGAACTACAAGCATTTTAACTCCCTTAGCAACTTTTTTATCCTTGAGAATTAAAGCTGCTTCTCTTAGATCTTCTATTCTTCCATTGGTACACGAACCAATAAATACTTTATCAACATTAATACTTTCTAGCGGTTGGCCAGCTTTTAAACCCATATAATCTATTGCTCTCTCAACACCGCGCCTTTTATCTAAATCTTCAAAATCTTTTGGCATTGGAACATTATCGGAAATAGGTAAAACATCCTCTGGAGACGTACCCCAAGTTACATGAGGAACAATTTCATCAGAGTTAATTATTATTTCTTTATCAAATTTTGCGTCATAATCTGAAACTAATTTCTGCCAATAATCTTGTGCCTTATCCCAATTAATTCCTTTAGGAGACCTTGGTCGATCTTTTAGATACTCAATAGTTTTTATATCAGGAGCAATTAAACCTGCTCTTGCCCCACCTTCAATTGTCATATTACAAACTGTCATTCTTGACTCAATAGACAGGCTGGTTATTGCGCTTCCCCGATATTCAATTACATGACCTGTACCACCTGCAGTCCCAATCCTACCAATAATTGATAAAATTAGGTCTTTAGAACTACTTCCAAATGGAAGTTTGCCGTTAGTTTTAACAAGCATATTTTTTGATTTTCTCATCCACAAAGTTTGTGTTGCCAAAACATGTTCAACTTCAGAAGTACCAATCCCAAAGGCAAGAGCGCCAAAAGCACCATGCGTTGCTGTATGACTATCTCCACACACAATAGTTTTCCCTGGTTGGGTGAGTCCCTGCTCTGGGCCTATAATATGAACAATACCCTGTCGTACATCGTCCATAGGTATATATTCAACTCCAAAATCTCTGCTGTTCTTTTTAAGGGTATCAAGCTGAAGGCGACTTTCTGGATCTTCAATCTTATCCAACCTGTCTGGGGTACTAGGTACATTATGGTCGGGAACTGCAATCGTTTTATCCGTTCGATACATGTTTCTTCCCGAAGAGCGCAAGCCTTCATAAGCTTGAGGAGTTGTAACCTCATGCGTTAAATGAAGATCAATGTAAATTAAAGAGTTACCACCATCTTTTTCTTGATGTATTAAATGACTTTGCCAAAGTTTATCGTACAAAGTTTTAGGATCAGGCAATTATTCTCTCCATGAATAAATTGTTTCTTATGAAGAACAAACAATTTGATTTCATTCCTTTTCTTTTCCCACTTCTGATTCTGCAGCTTTTTCAGCTTCTCTGGCCTTATTTACAGCAGCTGTGTCTTCGGTAATCCGAGCAGACCTTCCTCTTCTTCCCCTAAGATAATATAACTTCGCTCTTCTAACTCTTCCTCGGCGTATTAATTCTATTTTTTCAACAATAGGTGCGTATAGAGGAAATATTCTCTCAACACCTTCTCCAAAGGATATTTTCCTGACGGTAAATGCTGAATTAATCCCAGCATTTTTTCTAGAAATACAGACACCTTCATATGCTTGAATTCTTTCTCGTTGCCCCTCTTTTACCTTGACGCTAACTCTAACTGTGTCTCCAGGAGTAAAATCTGGAATTTTTTTGCCTTTTGTAAGCTCTGAAATTTGTCTTTTTTCAAATTCTTTAACTTTATCCATTCTTATGGTCCTCCTTACATTCCAGTTTATTCAGGCTAGCATTCCACAAATCTGGCCTTCTTGATTTAGTAATTTTTTCTGACTCAAGTTGTTTCCAAGAGTCTATTTCCTTATGATTACCTGACCTTAAAACATCTGGTACTTTTAATCCATTCCAATCATAAGGTTTAGTATAGAGTGGATATTCTAATAGACCATTCTCAAAACTTTCATTAGATAAGGATTGGCTCGAACCAACCGCACCAGGAAGTAATCTAATAATACTATCAACAAGAGCTATTGCCGCAGGCTCTCCGCCAGACATAATATAGTCACCCATACTTATTTCATCCATATTCCAAACCTTTATTACTCTCTCATCAACACCTTCATATCTACCACATACCAGAGAAATTCCATCATGCTTTAGAAAGCTTTTAGCAAGATTTTGGGTAAAAGTCCTTCCCCTAGGAGATAAATAAACAAGAGGATGGCTCTTATCGTGGAAACTTCTTAAAGCATTATCAATAACATCTGGCCTCATAACCATTCCTGATCCACCCCCGAAAGGACTATCATCTACCGTTGAATGTCTATCAGATGCAAACTCTCTTACATTAATTGTGTTCAAATCCCATAAACCCTTTTTCATTGCTTTACCAGGAATTGAAAAGCCCAAAGGACCAGGAAACATTTCTGGGAATAAAGTTAATATATTTACTGAAAAAGATTTTTTAGTTTTCTTCATAACACCTAGCCTATTATTTAAGAAACTTCATCAAATTTCTCAAGATGATTTTCACTTACAATTACCTCTCCTTTGTTAACATCTACTTCAATAAAGAAAGTTTTTGTAAATGGAACCATAATTTTCAATTTATTATTTTTCTTAATTTCAACTATATCGCCTGCTCCAAAATCATAAATTGCAGAAATACTCCCAAAAACCTTACGATTCTGAGTTACAACCCTTATCCCAATTAAATCGCTATGATAATACTCATTAGCATCCTCAATCCTTGGCAAAATACTTCTATCTACATAAATTAACTCACCGCTTAATTTCTCAGATTGATCCCTTGAATAAATACCATCAATTCTAGCAATAAACTGTCCCTTACTTTGTCCAACTATACTTAAAGATATGTGTTCACCACTTGTCAACTTTATGGGAAAATAATTACCCAGATCTCCGGGGCTCTGGGTATAACTTTTTATTAAGACTTCTCCTTTAACCCCATGAGATCGTGAAATAAGACCAATACAAACCAGGTTATTTTCTTTTACGTTCATTAAAATTGATTATTTATTCATCTTATGCAGAATCTTCTTTCTTGTCTGAGGTCTCCTCTTTTTGACTTTCTTCACTTGCCCCCCCCTCACTAGATGAATCTACAGGATCAGAAGCTTGATCAGCTGAAGCTTGTTCGCCCTCAGGCTCTTTTTTTACTTTTTCTTCTTTTTCCCTAATCAATTCTTGAGCCTTTGCCTTTGGCTGATCCTTTTTTGTTTGCTTAGGAATAGGAAGAGGCTCAAGTATACCCACATTAGCTAAAAAACGATGAACTCGAGTACTTGGCTTTGCTCCTACACCTAACCAATACTCTATCCTCTCTTTTTTCAAAGTAACTCGATTTTCATCATCATTATTAAGCATTGGATTATACGTTCCTAATTTTTCAATAAATCTCCCATCCCTTGGGGCTCTACTATCTGCCACTACAATACGATAAAATGGGCGTTTTTTTGCACCACCTCTTGACAATCTAATACTAAGGCTCATTCATGATACTCCATTGTTTAATTTAAGTTCTTGTTTATGAGGTTGTTAAGCCCCTGAAAATCACCCAAACCACCAGATAGATTCCCAGGCATGCCACTTCCTTGTAATTTTGACATTTTTTTCATCATAGCATTCATCTGTTGGTATTGTTTCAAAACTCTGTTCACTTCAGAAACAACAGTTCCTGACCCAGAGGCAATTCTTTTTTTTCTTGAAGCTTTTATAATTGATGGCTGTCGCCTTTCCTGAGGTGTCATAGAAAGTAAAATTGCCTCTTGTTTAACCAAAGCCTTATCATCACTATTTAGGGCCTTTAACTTTTTTCCAGCGGATCCCAACTTAGGCAGGTAATTCATTATACCTTGAATTCCACCCATTTTCTTTAGTTGCCGTACCTGAAGAAGAAGGTCATCAAGATCAAATTGTCCTTTTTTGATTTTTGACTCGATTTTCTGGGCATCTTCCTTGTCTATGACATCCGATGCCTTATCAACTAAATCTANTATATCCCCCATTCCTAAAATTCTTCTGGCAATCTTTTCGGGGTTAAATTTTTCTATTGATGCTAAAGACTCTCCAACCCCCAAGAGTTTTATTGGAACTCCAGTAGAAGAAACCATTGAAAGCGCTGCACCACCTCTNGAATCACCATCAACTCTAGTTAAAACAATACCCGTTATATTTACAGTTTTTTGGAAGGTTTTTGCTATAATTGCCGAATCTTGGCCCATCATTGCGTCTGCAACTAAAAGAGTTTCCTTAGGAGCAACTCTTTCGTAAATCATAGATATTTCTTTCATCATTTTATCATCAATGACAGTCCTACCAGCAGTGTCAAATAGAACAAAATCAAAATTTAACCTTTCTGCTTCACCTAAAGCCTTGTTTATGATTTCTAAAGGTTTTGCATTCTCTCTAGCTTTAATAGTTTGCAAACCCACTGACTGTGCAAGGAGGTCAAGCTGTTCAATTGCGGCTGGGCGATAAATATCTAGGGATGCCATAAGTATCTTTTTATCTTCCTGGTCTCTAAGATACTTAGCAATCTTAACAATGGTTGTTGTCTTTCCAACCCCTTGGAGGCCCAAAAGTAAATAGGGTATTGGCTTTTTACCAACTGTAACTAAGTTATTTTCATTTGAGTTATTATGGGTAAGTATATTAACTAATTCCTCATTAACAATCTTGATTATCATTTGACCTGGGGTTACTGAGCGAAGAACCTTCTCACCAATTGCTTTTTTACCAACTCTTTCCAAAAAATCTGTTACAACTGAAAGAGAAACATCTGACTCCAGTAGCACAATTCGGATTTCTCTTAAGGCTTCCTTGACATCCTTTTCACTAAGAGACCCTCTTCGGGTTAAACTCTCAAAAACCTTTGATAAATTATTTGATAGATCTTCAAACATTATCTTCCATTATTTATTAAAATAAGTTAGTCAAAGCAGTATTGCGTCAGTGTGCGAAAACTCGCAGACTGACGGACCCCCTTAGGAGTAAAATCCCTAAGTTTTTGGTAACATTAAAGTTAATCAAACTTCTATTAAAGCTGTATAGTGTTTTATTGTTCATAAAGTCAAGGATTTATATAGGGTCTTTGTTGACGCCAGAAACCAATAGAATGTAGATTTTATTGAAATTAGAGAGTTTAAAATAGGATTCATGAATATAAACTTACTCGCAAAAAAACTTCCGTTTAGGAAAATGCACGGACTTGAAAATGATTTCGTTGTTTTAGATGCAAGACAAAAGGAAATTATTCTTTCAAAAAGTGAAATAATAGCAATTGCTGATAGAAGAGCTGGTATAGGCTTTGACCAATTGCTTATTATCCAGCCGTCACAAAAATCTAATGGAGTATTTATGAGCGTATATAACTCTAGTGGTGATAGGGTTGAAACCTGTGGAAATGGAGCTAGATGCATCGCAAAAATAGTTATGGATGATCTAAATATAGATGAAATAGTTATTGAAACACTAGCTGGCCCAATTAAAGCAATAAGACAGCAAGATGACTTAATTACAGTTAATCTTGGTAAAGTTAAGACTGGCTGGAAAGAAATACCTTTGAAACAAGAACTAGACACTCTTAACCTAGATTTAGGAATTGAAGCTCTACCAAGTGGCGTAGCCGTTAATGTTGGTAATCCTCATATAGTTTTTTTCATTAGAAATTTAGACAATATTGATTTAAATAAGATCGGACCCAAGGTAAACTCGAATAAAATTTTTTCAGAAGGAGTCAATGTCGAATTTGCACAATTACTCAGCGAAGACCATATCAGAATGCGAGTGTGGGAAAGGGGCGTTGGAATAACAAAAGCCTGTGGGACTGGCGCATGTGCGACATTGGCTGCTGCAGTAAAAAAAGGTTTAAGTCAAAAGTTTGCCCGTGTAACCCTTGACGGTGGAGATCTATTTGTAGAATTAACTGAGAATGATGAGGTTAAAATGACTGGGCCCGCAAATAATTCCTTCACTGGCTTTATTGATTAGAAATAAAATGTCTCTTGAGAAATATGAAAATAAATTTAAGGTTGTTACTTTTGGATGCAGACTCAATCACTATGAGTCTGATGTCATGCAAAAAAATGCTGAGCTTGATAATCAAGAAAACATAATAGTTATTAACACATGTGCAGTAACTAATGAGGCTGAAAGACAATGCAAACAGGAAATAAGAAAGCTCAAAAAGCTAAACCCTCAATCAAAGATTTATGCAACTGGATGCGCGGTACAACTTAATCCAGACGAATTTATCAAAATGGATGAAGTTGATAGTGTGATAGGTAATGAGTACAAAACCAAAAGAAATATTTTCTCATATCTGGAAGATAAGAATTACTTAGTTACTGATATAATGAAGACCGTTTCTACAAATAAAATTATGGTTGTTAATAACGGGCATAAGGCTAGAACTAATCTTGAAATACAACAAGGTTGTGATCATAGATGTACGTTTTGTATAATACCTTTTGCTAGAGGAAATAACAGAAGTACACCAATAGGGGAATTGGTTAACTGCACACGTGAACTCGTGCAGTCTGGCTTTAAGGAAGTAACTCTCACGGGAGTTGATATTTGTAGTTATGGCAGTGACCTACCAGGCAAACCAAGATTGGGGCAAATGCTAAAACGACTTCTTAAATTGATTCCAGAACTACCAAGACTAAGATTGTCCTCACTAGACCCAGCTGAAGTAGATGATGAGCTTATTGATCTAATTAAGAACGAAGAAAGGTTGCTTCCATATTTTCACTTATCTGTCCAATCGGGTGACAATATAATTTTAAAGCGAATGAAGAGAAGACATTCAAGAGAAGATGCGATAGAAGTAGCAAGAAAAATAAAATCAGCACGGCCTGAATCAGTCATTGGCTCTGATATAATTACCGGATTTCCGACTGAAACTGAAATTAACTTTCAAAACACAATGAAACTTATAGACGATGCACATTTAACAAAACTTCATGTTTTTCCTTTTTCGCCAAAAGCAGGTACACCTGCAAGTAAAATGCCTCAGGTAAATCCACATTTAGTAAAAGAACGTGCACGTAAAGTAAGACAAAAAGGAAATGACAATTTCAAAAATATCATGAACAGTCAATTAGGTAAGAATGTTAAAGTGCTAGTTGAGAAAGAAAATAAAGGTTACACTGAGAACTACCTGCCAGTTAAAATAATATCTTCCGCAAAAGAAGGGGAGCTATTAAATGTAACAATTTCCAGGAAAACAGATAAATTTCTAATAGCGTCATAAACATGTCTGACGAACAAGAAATAAATAGTTACAACTCTGGGAATCTAATTTCCCAACTTAAAAATAGCTCCTCTAAAATACTCAACGGGCTTAACAATATAATTGGCAAAAATAAGATTGATGATCTTACGCTTGAAAAAATTGAAGACCTTATGATCTTGGCAGACTTTGGACCAAATACGGCATCAATATTTAAAGAAAAACTTGCAAAACTAAAGAATAAAAAACTTACTTCTCTTTCGGAGGTTAAGAAAATAATTGCAGAAGAAATAAAAATTATTTTAGAACCTTTTGAAAAACCCATCCCAATTTCTAAAGCAAATAAGCCTAATATTTTATTAATTGTTGGAGTTAACGGTTCAGGGAAAACTACTACAATAGGTAAACTAGCATATCTTTTTTCACAAAAATATAAAGTAAGTGTGGTTGCAGGTGATACATATAGGGCAGCAGCAACTGAACAATTAGAAAGAGTCACCAAAAATCATAAAATAAAACTTTATAAATCAGAATCAGGGAAAGATCCTTCGGCTATAATTTTTGAGTCTTTAACATCTTCAACAAAAAACCAAGACGACATAATAATTATAGATACAGCAGGACGATTACACAACAATACTGACTTAATGGCTGAATTAGAAAAAGCTGTAAGAGTTATAAAGAAAATTGACTCAAGTGGTCCTCACTCAACAATTCTCACAATAGACTCAACAATTGGTCAAAATGCTTACTCACAAGTTTCAAAATTTAAAAGTTTAATTGGGGTTAATGGCCTAATAGTCACTAAACTTGACGGATCTTCAAAAGGAGGCAGCTTGATTGGTATTACTGATAAATTTCAGTTACCAATACACTATGTAGGGCTAGGTGAGAAAATAAATCAAATAGATCAATTTAACGCTAAAGAATTTACAAATAGTCTTTTAGAAATTTGATAAACTATCTTTCCCAAAAGAAAGAAGGAGGTTCTTTTTTGGGAGGGAAAAAGTCTTTTTCAAACGTTTCATGGAAATCGTTCAGTGCCCATACAATGCTTGGAAAGGCTATTCTTTCCCAGGGAATATTTCTAAAACTAACAAGCTTTGCATCCTGACTCTCAATGCCAGGGTGAAAGCTTTGGGACAGCATCTTGGCCCTAAAAATAATGTAAATTTGAGAAATTCTAGTTATGTTGTATATTCCTAAAATACAATCAATTTGGATTCGTGCATTGGCCTCTTCCCATGTTTCTCTCACTGCACCTTCCTCAATAGTTTCGTCCAATTCTAGAAAACCAGCTGGTATTGTCCAAAAGCCCTTTTGCGGCTCTATCGCTCTTTTAACAAGTAAGATATTATTACCCCAAGTAGATACTGCACCAACAACAACCTTTGGGTTTAAGTAATTAATAAAACCACATTTAATGCAAACATCTCTTTCTTTATCATCACCCTCAGGTACCTGCTTAACATATGTGTGACAATTATTTAGCTTTTCACAAACCATTACTAAAATCCTCAAATAGATTGCAATATCCTCTATTACCCAAATTTATCATATTGTTTTAAATAAAAACTTTTTTCATACATCTCCTGACTTTCCATGACATCTTTTAAATTTTTTTCCTGAACCGCATGGGCATGTTTCATTTCTGGAAACTTTCCCCCAAGTAGATGAATCATTTGGGTTACGTTTGTTTGGCTGTATTCTTGGCATAGACCTCTGAAGTTTTAACTGATCAACCCTTTTTTGTCTTTCTACATCATTTGAAATGAGCTTTGGTCCTCCAGCGCCAATTGGATTTAATTGATCGTCTGATGGCTCACTTCGAACTTCTACCCTTGAAAGGATCTCCGTTACCCGTTCTCTTAACGAGCCAAGCATCTCCTGAAACATAACAAATGATTCTTTTTGGTACTCCAGTAAGGGTTGTTTTTGTGCATATGCTCTAAGGTTAATAGAACCCCTTAAAAAATCTAGTTGCTGTAAATGATCCCTCCAACCATTGTCAATCATCTGAAGAACTAAACTCTTTTCTACTTTTCTCATGATTTCGGGACCAACATTATTTCGCTTTTCCTCCATTTTCTCTTCAGACAGCTTACAAAGCCTCTCAAACACCTCTTGATTAGCTATACCCTCCTCTGCAAACCAATCAGAAAATGAAATATTTAAGCCTAATAAGCGCGAACTTTCCTCATGAATTAGCTTGGAGTCCCATTCCTGATGCATAGCTTTAGCTGGCATAGAGGAAGAAACTAAATCTTCAATAGTTTCCCTTCGCATATCAATAATAAGATCAGAAATATCTTCAGATGACATTACATCTTTTCGTTGGTCAAAAATTACCTTCCTCTGATCGTTCATTACATCATCGTACTGTAGAAGGTTTTTTCTGATGTCAAAGTTTCTTGCTTCTACTTTTTCCTGTGCTTTTTCAATAGCCTTATTAATCCATGGATGAATAATTGCCTCGCCATGCTCCAAGCCAAGACGCTTAAGCATGCCATCCATTCTATCCGATCCAAATATTCTCATAAGATCATCTTGTAAAGAAAGAAAAAACCTTGAGGACCCTGGGTCTCCTTGTCTTCCAGAACGCCCTCTAAGCTGATTATCGATTCTCCTACTTTCATGCCTCTCTGTTCCAATTACAAAAAGACCACCTGCCTTTATAGCTGTTTCTTTGTCGGCCTTAACTTTTATAGTAATATTCTCACGTTCTTGCTGAGATAGAATTCTACCCTTATTTTTTTCCTCATTCTCAGTTAATATTTCGGCATTACCTCCAAGCTGAATATCTGTTCCACGACCGGCCATATTAGTTGCAATGGTTACAGCCCCTGGAACTCCTGCTTGAGCTATAATACTCGCTTCTTTTTCATGATACTTTGCATTGAGAACTTCAGTTTTAATCTTTAACCTTTTATTAAGAAGATTTGAAAGTTTCTCTGATTTTTCTATAGACACGGTCCCAACTAAAACTGGCTGGTTTTTTTCGTTACACTCTTTGATTAAATCAACAATGGCTTCATTCTTTTCGTCCTCAGTCCTATAAACCTCATCATTAGCATCAATACGTATTTGTGGAAGATTAGATGGGACAGAAACAACATCGAGAGCATATATTTGTTCAAATTCTTCAGCCTCGGTCATTGCAGTACCAGTCATACCAGCTAACTTGGGATACATTCTAAAATAATTCTGATAAGTAATACTTGCTAAGGTTTGATTCTCGTTCTGAACTGGAACGTTTTCTTTAGCTTCTATTGCCTGATGTAACCCTTCAGAGAGTCTCCTCCCCTCCATAACTCTTCCGGTAAATTCATCAATTAAATGAACTCTCTTATCCTTAACAAGATAGTGAACATCTCCTTGAAACAAATGATGGGCCCTTAGGCCCTGATTAATATGATGGATAAGAGAAATATTTTGCAGGTCGTAAAGCTGACCGTCCTTCAGAATACCCTCTTCAACAAGCAAGCTCTCAGCATGCTCAGAACCTTCATCTGTTAGTGCAATTGAACGGGCCTTTTCGTCCATCTCATAATCAACTTCATTAAGCATAGGAATGATTTTATCAACTTGGTTATACAAATCGGTTTTGTCCTGAGATGGCCCAGAAATAATCAAAGGAGTCCTAGCTTCATCAACTAAAATAGAATCCACTTCATCAACTATTGCATAAGAAAAGGGCTTTTGAACCATGTCATCTATTGTGAACTTCATATTGTCTCTTAAGTAATCAAAACCGTACTCATTATTTGTCCCATAAGTAACATCACAATTATATGCATCTTTCCTATCTTGGTCAGACATTCCACTTTGAATACAGCCTACTGATAAACCCAGAAAACTATATATTTGACCCATCCATTCAGCATCACGATTTGCTAGATAGTCATTAACAGTAATTACATGAACCCCATCTCCCGTAAGAGCATTCAAATAAACAGGAAGAGTCGCTACAAGCGTCTTTCCCTCTCCCGTACCCATTTCTGCAATTTGCCCTCTGTGAAGTATTACTCCACCCATGATTTGAACATCATAATGGCGCTGCCCTAAAGTTCGTTTAGATACCTCTCTTACTGTAGCAAAGGCATCAATAAGAATACTCTCTAGCGCCTCTCCATTAGATACCCTTGTTTTCAACTCTGATGTTCGAGACTGTAATGATGAATTATCGAGCTTCTCAAGGCTCCCTTCCAAATTATTCACTTCATCAATAAGTGGATATAATTTTTTTATTATTCTATCGTTATTACTTCCAAAAAATCTCTTGGCAAGGGCGCCTAGCATGGTTACCTCAATTTATGTTAATAAACTCTAATTAAATTTTTTGGGTTCGAAAAAACCCAATTTAGTTCATAATATTACGATAAAGCTAATATATATGAAAGTTAATATGAATCGAGGGCTTAATGCAAAAGGACTCACCCATAATAAAATTAAAGAGTTTCCCTAAGTTGCCAAAAATTAATGGTTTTAGGTTATCTTCTTGTAATGCAAACATAAGATACGGGGACCGGCACGACCTTATGCTAGCTGAGTTTGTTTCTGGCACCTCAGTTGGAGGTGTTATGACTCGCTCACAGGTAATTGGGGCTCCAGTTATATGGAATAAAAAAATAATACCTAACGGGAAGGCTCGAGCACTAGTTGTTAATTCTGGAGTTGCAAATGTATTTACAGGTAAAGAAGGGGATTTAACAGTCCATAACACAGCTAATAAAGTATCAAAGGAGTTAAATTGTAACTCAGATGAAGTTTTTATAGCGTCAACTGGGACAATTGGTGAATATTTGGATAGCAATAAAATTACTAGTAAAGTAGGTATGCTTTTAGCCAACTTAAGTAAAAATAATTGGGAAAATAGTGCAAATGCTATTCTTACAACTGACACTTTCCCAAAAGGCGCTTCACAATCTTGCCAAATAGATGGAAAAAAAGTCCAAATTGCTGGAATTGCAAAAGGATCAGGAATGATTGCGCCAGATATGGCCACAATGCTAGCGTTTATAATAACAGATGCAAATTTATCATCCAATATAATTCAAGAATTAATTGAAAATGGAAATGAAAAAAGCTTTGGTTGCATTACTGTCGATAGTGACACTTCAACTTCAGATATGCTTCTAATGTTTTCAACAAACCAGGCGAAACACAATAGGATCATAGATAAAGGTGATCCTAGATTAAAAGATTTTACTGCAGCCCTTAACATGGTCTTAGTCGACTTAGCGAAAAAAATTGTAATAGATGGCGAGGGAGCAAAAAAATTTATTCAAATTAATGTTTCAGGAGCTGTAAGCCATATTTCTGCAAAAAAAATAGGTCTTTCTATAGCAAATTCCCCTCTTGTTAAAACAGCAATAGCAGGAGAAGATGCCAATTGGGGAAGGATTGTCATGGCAATAGGAAAATCAGGTGAGCCAATACAAACTGAACAAATTAATGTTTCAATTGACAGCTTTCTTCTAGCATCGGGTGGAAAAAGAGTAAATGAGATTAATGAGGTGAAACTAGCAGAATATTTAAAGAGAGACTTCATAGAAATATCTGTCAGAGTTGGAGACAAGAATGGGGAATCAACTGTTTGGACCTGTGACCTCACACACGATTATATATCAATTAATGCGGATTACAGAACATAATATGTTACTAGTAGTTGCAGGCGTAATTATAAGAAATGGAAAAGTCTTATTAAGCAAAAGACCGGAAGGTAAACATTTAAGCAACTTATGGGAATTCCCTGGGGGTAAGATAAAGAAAAATGAAACTCCTGAAGAAGCGCTAGAAAGAGAACTAAGAGAAGAACTTGATATTTGTATTAATAAGGAGAATTTAAAACCAATTACATTTACATCTCATTCTTATAAAGAATTTCATCTACTAATGCCTCTATACCTTTGCAAAGAATGGAATGGAGAAGTTAGACCGATGGAAGGTCAAGAGATTAAGTGGATAGAACCCGAGGTAATTACAAAATACCCAATGCCTCCTGCAGACAAACCCCTAATTAAAAACCTCCTAAAATGGTTGGAAAATCAATGCTAAATATAAAAAGGCAAAATTAAAATGGATAAAAAACTTTCTGCTGCATTAATAATAATCGGTAATGAGATTCTATCAGGCAGAACACAGGACTCTAATATGCAGTTTTTAGGAAGAGAACTTGGAAAAATAGGTATTTTTTTAGAAGAGGTAAGGGTGATTGCTGATAACGAAGATAAGATAATAGAAACTGTTCACCAATTAAGAAATAACTATGATTATATCTTCACCACAGGAGGAATTGGTCCAACTCATGACGATATAACCTCACTTTCAATTGCAAAAGCATTTGGTGTTGAATTAGAACTGCATGAACCGTCAGCAAAAAAAATGAAAGAACATTACGGAGGTAATCTAAATGAGGCTAGATTAAAAATGGCGCATATTCCATCAGGGTCCTCTCCAATTGAAACAAGAATCACTTCTGCGCCAGGTTTTAAAATTGAAAATGTATTTGTGCTTGCTGGTGTGCCTATGATTGCACGGGCAATGTTTGATGCGTTATCACCGGAGCTCTCAGTCGGACCACCAATTATTTCACGCTATATAGAAGCGTTACTCGGGGAGGGGGAACTAGCAAATCAGCTTGAAAAAATACAAAATAAATTCTCAGACGTTGATATTGGTAGTTATCCTTTTTTTCGTAAAGGAGAAATTGGTTTGAGCGTGGTGGCAAAAGGCATTAACTCTGAGGCAATTAATAATATTATTAATGAAGTAGAAAAAATAATTAAGTCTAAAAACTGCAAGTACTGCATTGATGATGAAGTAATATAAAGTATAAAATAATATAATTAATATATTGAAAAAGACGATACAAATGTTTAGGAAAGAAAATAGGCCCTCCTGGCGGAATTGGTAGACGCAACGGACTTAAAATCCGTTGTCCGAAAGGACGTGCCGGTTCAAGTCCGGCGGAGGGCACCATTTGAATATTAATCCGATAAGACTAAAGAAATATTTTACAAGCATAGATAGTTAATAATAAAATTTTTAAAAAATGGATAATTTCAATGAATAAAGTAGTTATATTCCTATCAGCCATCCTTCTTATAAGTGGATGTGAAGGAAATCAATCTCAAGATTTTTTTTTGAATTTTCAGAAAATAGAAGATAATTCAACCCAAGTTGTATTTCCTCCAAATGAAAAAATGATGAGGCTTGCAGAATTTACATGCTATATGAGTGTACTATTATTTTATAAAGATACCATAGAGTTAATAAACGCGAGCAACAACTGGAGACTTTTTTCATTAGAAGCAGGCAAGAATGATTTTCAAAAAATAATTAAATTAAATATCACAGAAAGAGAAATAATTTGGCCAAGCTTAAATATTCAAACTCCTTTAGGAGAAAGCGGTAAAATAATTTTTCCAGCAACTCTCTCATCAAAGGAAGTTAAATATGACCGGCTTTTTCTGAAAAGATCCGGTAAAAAAATTGAAATTATACTTAAAGATGATAGAGCAACATGTCACTACCCTGTAGAAAGTTTCAAAACCTGATGGCCCTAATTAATAAAATATTATGGTGCCCTTGTTTAACAACAACGGTTTAAAGATATTAAACAAAGGCACCATTTTTTGAGGTAATCAAGAATTAGGCAGCTTTATTAATAATTTTATTTTCTTCCAAAATCTTTATTGTCTTTGGCTGAAGTGCTTGAGGTATTTCACGTTTCAGAGAAATTTCTAAAAGGCCATTCTGCATGTTAGCTCTAATGACCTCCATAAAATCAGCTAATTGAAAAGATCTATTAAAGCCTCGCCTTGATATTCCTCTATGAATATACTTTGCTTTATCAGGTGTATCTAGTTTAATTGACTTAACAGTTAAGGTATTATTTTCTAACGTAACATCTAATTCATCTATTGAAAAACCAGCTAAAGCAAAAACTATCCTATACTCATTTTCGCTATCTTTAATAATGTTGTGTGGGGGGTAGGTTAAC
Source organism: Rhodospirillaceae bacterium (assembly GCA_002691085.1). Taxonomy (GTDB): domain Bacteria; phylum Pseudomonadota; class Alphaproteobacteria; order Rhodospirillales; family Rhodospirillaceae. The sequence continues at coordinate 15,143 of NZGX01000020.1, forward strand.
CCTAAATCAGGGGGGTTTGACGCACTCTCAAGAATAGAATTAAGCCTGTCAAAGCCGACCGAAGTTCTAAACAATGTATTTAAATTAATATTTTGCATAATATCCTCCTTAAGCGATATCTAGTAATAGAAAAATTATATTGTGAGCTAAAAAGCCTCAGTACAAGACCCTAATAACGGCGTCTTACATTACTCATATAAGTAATAATTTTGTAATTTCAATAAAGAAAATATTATACGAGGGCTAAATTTTATTTTTTAAAAGATTGGGGTTTCATTTCTCTGGCATAAACCTCATAACTGGAAACATTTGGAATTTTCCATTCGGTCGGTGCTTTAAAATAATCTGAAAAGTTTTTCCTTGTATAATCATATATGTGGGGTGGCAAACTCTCTACCCCCTCAGTCATTTTTCGAGTAATAGTTTTATAAAAAAGATGGCCACTTCTTTGACCCATTAACATCCACGGAAGCCAAGGAGCAATTCGTTGCCAAGAACCAGTTACTTGTATTGATGTTCTCTCGGGATCAATTAATTCTGATATTTTTGTGTGCAATTGAATTGCTTCCATAACTTGAGTAATTCTTCCGTGAGACTCTCTAGGCCATTCTTCTGGCTGGAGTGTAGCTGGTACAGTTGTATTAACACCAAAGTCTACAACTGCATTATCACCTATCAATAACCATGGAAAAATAAACTCTTTTGTAACCTTCTTTGGTCCTATCATAAATGAATACGTGGGAGCCCATACTGAATTAACAGCATCATTGTGGACAGGCACAACTCGGACTCTTTCATCAATAATTGGGTTATACCAATCTTCTAAAATCTCCCCTGATTTAAGGTCAGTATAGTAAGCTACTTCTTTGTGAAATTTTTGCCATTTATAGTCACCTATTTGATGGGTTCTAGTAACACCAAACCCTTCGTACCCAAATAAGGGTTCAAGTTTTGTATCTTGACCCAGATACGCGAGAACATCCCCTTTAAAGTAACCACAAGTCTCAACTTCTGGACGAGTATCAGCCATTAATTTACAAAATGCTAATGTATTATGCGATGGGTTATATGGGTCAAATGAGCCTGAGAAGCCCAGATTCGTATCATATGTTTTATTCTTTTCAGTTACATTTGAAAAACTTTTTCCAGCACCTAAAAAAACTCCAAGGGAAGCGCCCAAAAGATTTCTTCGGTTTAATAGATACTTGTCAATTGAGGAGACAATCATTGAATACACCTAACCTATTGCTTCACTTTATAAACCAAAATAGTATGTTATATTTAAGACTAAAGTATGAGCTTGTCATCATAATTTTTTTAAATACAAAATTAAATTAGTTCGCCATAATGTCCTATTAGTTTTATCTAATGAATAGCTAGAAATGATCAATATCTTATTTTCTATTATCAAAAAAAGTACAGAAAAAATAGATTTTTTTAACGATAAATTAGGTATCTTGATATCATGGTTAACTCTTGGTTGTGTAATCAACTGCTTCATAGTTGTAATCTTACGGTATGTATTTTCTATAGGCTTCCCTTGGATGCAAGAGCTTTATGTCTGGCAGCATTCAATAATTTTTCTTGGGGGCGCAGGTTTCACATTCTTACATAACAACCACGTTAATGTTGATATAGCTTATTCTCAATTTAGAATTAAAACTAAATGTTATATAGATATTCTAGGAACCTTATTTTTCCTTTTTCCTTGGGTTTTTGTAATTGCATACTCTTCCTCTTCTTTTATTAAATCTTCATGGAGAATTTATGAACCCTCCTCTCAAACAAATGGTATGCCAGGGCTTTTCTTGCTTAAATCAATGATTTGGTTTTTTTGTTTAATAATTTTCCTACAAGGCTTGTCCTTAATTGGTAAAAGAGTTTTATTGTTGTTAAACTATTCAAAAACAAATTACAGCAATAACCTTATTGAGGACGTAGAAGGTACATGATGGGTCCAACCATTGCCCTATTAATGTTTCCTGCTGCAATCATATCTGTACTGATAGGATACCCAGTTGCTTTTACACTTGCAGGTATTTCTATCATTTTTGCATGTATAGGTTACTTTTTTGGTGTTTTTGACCCCTCACTTTTAACAGCTTTACCGGTCAGATATTTTGGAATTATGACAAATGAGGTTCTGGTAGCTGTTCCACTTTTTGTATTCATGGGGGTTATGCTAGAAAGATCCAAAATATCTGAAGAACTTCTGACAACAATGAGTGAATTGCTTGGTGGCATAAGGGGTGGATTGGGTATCTCCGTTATAATTGTAGGCGCCCTTATTGCTGCATCAACTGGTATTGTTGGGGCTACAGTCGTTACTATGGGCTTACTGAGCCTTCCTGTCATGACAAAAGCTGGATATAGTCCGAGTTTATCCTCTGGAACAATTTGTGCTTCAGGCACACTTGGACAAATAATTCCTCCATCCACAGTATTAATTTTTATGGCAGAAATACTTCAGGGTGCAAATCAGAAAGCTCAACTAGAAATGGGTAACTTTTCCCCTGAACCACTTTCTGTAGGACAACTATTTGCAGGAGCAATGATACCTGGCTTAATTTTAGTTGGACTATACATCACATGGGTAATTACTCTTGCAATAATTAAACCAGAGACATGCCCCCCTATAAAACTATCAACTCAACAAAAAAAACAGTTACCCAGAAAAGTAGTTTTTGCTCTATTCCCCCCTTTGTTATTAATAATTTTAGTTTTGGGGTCTATCCTAACAGGATTTGCAACACCAACAGAGTCAGCTTCTGTTGGAGCGATTGGAGCAACTGCTTTAGCAGGTATTAAAAAGAAGCTTTCTTATAAAAACCTCAAGGAAGTTATGAGATCTACGCTTTTAATTAACTCAATGGTATTTATTATTTTACTTGGTGCTTCTGTTTTTAGTCTTGTATTTAGGGGACTTAACGGTGAGGAGGTGGTTTACAACCTGCTATCAAATGTGCCTGGTGGCAAAGAAGGAGCACTACTCGTAGTTATGTTAGCAGTATTTTTTCTGGGATTTTTTTTGGACACGTTCGAAATAATTTTTATAACCGTTCCTATTGCAGCTCCTGTTTTAATCAGACTTGGAGTCGACCCTATATACCTTGGTGTCTTGATTGGAATGAATCTGCAAACAAGTTTCTTAACACCACCTTTTGGGTTTTCCTTATTTTATCTGCGTGGTGTTGCAAATAAAATTTTAAAAACTATAGATATATATAGAGGTGTTCTCCCATTTGTAGCGCTACAGCTTATAGGCATTCTAATTGTTTTCAATTTTCCTTCCATTGCAACATGGCTTCCAGATATATTATTTGGTAATAGCTTTGATTCTAGCATTATTACTATTGACGAAAACATAACAGCTAATGAAAAAGAGGTTTTGGATAATTTCAACAACCTATTCAAGACCAATTCACCAAAAGAGTTTATTTTTCCTTTAGATAACTTTGAAAGTCTAGTTGATTAAATTAATTATCTATTTAAATATTGAGCTTAATTAAATATTGAGCTTAAATTCGAATGGAAGTCTTCTTGCATTTAAATATGCTTGCTCACTAATTCGAGTCCAAGGAATAACTTCTTGTCTAAACTTTAAAAAATCTAATACAATTTTCCTGACAATAGGTGAACCAGATTCGTATACTTCGTTCAAAACTTCATTCGCAGCTTTACCACACTCCAAAAGAATTTCTTCAGGAAGGGCCTTTACTTTAACACCATGTTTTTGAACTAATGTTCTTAATGCGGGTCCTGATCGTGCATTATACTCTGCAAGCATATCATGATTTGTTGCCTCTGATGCTGTCCTAATCAGAAACCTCAAATCATTATCTAAGCTTTGCCATGCTTTTTCATTTATAGTTAATTGCAAAGCAGCGCCGGGTTCATGATAACCATATGAGTAATAATATTTACAAACCTGATAAAAGCCTAATGACAAGTCATTATAAGGACCAACCCATTCAGCACCATCAATAGTTCCAGACTGCAAAGCTGTAAACAACTCCCCGCCGGGAAGAATAACTGGAACTGCACCTAATTTCTTCAATATTTTGCCTTGGTTTCCAGGGGCTCTGAATTTTAGCCCTTTGAAATCCTCTAAAGTTTTAATTTCCTTTCGAAACCAGCCCAACATTTGTGTACCAGTATTTCCAGCTAGGAAACCTCTAATTCCAAATGGCTTATAAAGCTCATCCCATAATACTTGTCCATTACCATATTTTACCCAAGCTTGCATTTCGTTTGCAGTAAGTCCCCATGGAAATGAAGTGAAGAATGCGCAACCTTCAGTTTTTCCAAGATGGTAATATGAAGCGTCATGACCCATCTGAGCAGTTCCGTCTGCAACTGCATCAAACACCCCTAAGGCAGGTACCAATTCTCCCGCAGAATAAACTTTAATGGTTAGCCTTCCCCCAGAGAGCTTTGTGATATTCTCGGCTAATCTCTCAGCTCCTGTTCCAAGTCCTGGGAGTCCTTTTGGCCAACTTGTAACCATTCTCCATTCATGTCTATTTTTTGCAATTGCAGGAAACGATAAACCCAAGGCAGGGGTAATAGCTGCTGTTTTAGCTGATTTTTTCAGAAATGATCTTCTTTTCATAAGTCTAACTTTTCAAATAAGCCTATACTTGCAAGAGTCTTTCAAAGCCACCTTCAAGGTCATTAATTAAATCTTCTGAATCCTCAAGACCAACATGTAATCTAATACCAGGTTCTTTGAATTTCCATTTTGTTGCAGTTCGTGATCTTCCTGGATAGGAAGCACAAATTAAGCTTTCATAACCTCCCCACGAAAAACCAAGAGAAAAATATTTCATTCCGTTTATCATTCGGTTAACACTATTTTCATCTGCATCTTTAAGTGCAAATGACATTAGGCCTCCTGCTCCTAAAAAGTCCCTTTGCCAAATTTGATTACCGGGGTCATCTTTTAATGGGGGATAAAAAACTTTTTCAACCTCCCTTCGAGATGAAAGCCATTCTGCTATTAAAAGCGCATTTTCTTGATGTTTTTGCATTCTAACACCTAATGTTCTTAACCCTCTTGTAGCCAGGTAAACATCATCTGGTGAAGCAGAAACTCCTAATAGTTGTCTTGAATGCCATAAATTAGGAAAATGTTTCTCTACTGAAGTTATACTTCCCAACATAGCATCAGAATGTCCAACCACGTACTTTGTGCATGACCCTATAGATATATCTACCCCTTGTGTGAGTGGCTTGTAATAAAATGGAGAAGCCCATGTATTGTCAATCATAGTTACAATCTCTTGGTTTTTTTTTGATTTTACAGCTTTGCAAATCCCGGGTACGTCTTGAATTTCAAAAGTATGTGAGCCTGGACTTTCCATAAATACAACTCTTGTAGATGGCTTGAGGAAATCAAATATTTTTTCTCCAACTAATGGATCGTAATATGTTGTTTCGATGCCGTATTTCCTTAGAATTTGATCACAAAAGTGACGAGTTGGCTCATAAACTGAGTCAGACATGAGTAAGTGGTCACCGTTTTTTAAAAATGCAAACAATGCAGTTGTTACAGCACCTAAACCAGATGATGTAAGCACTGTATCGTAACCTTTTTCTAGTTCAGTAAGGGCTCTTTCAAGGGTCCAAGTTGTAGGATTTCCTTTTCTTCCATAAAAGGGGACCTTCTTAAATACACCAGGAGAGTCTGAAGACCTTCCATAAGCATCTTGAAAAGCTTTTTCAACTTCTTCAGTATCTTTGAATAATATCGTTGAAGCCCTATATACTGGGGTATTCACGGTTCGATGTATAGAGACGTCCTCTTTTCCAGAATGAACAACTTTGGTGGAATCTTTTGGTGGTTTATTTACTTTTGAGCTATCCATTTCCTTGGCACTAAATAATTGCAAGATATTATGTTCTATTCGAAAGTAGGGCTTTATTCAATTTTATTAGTTATTTAAATAAATCAATCGAATCTTGATTCGATTTACATTATTTTTAAGATCAAAGATATTTTGGATACAAATTTTTAAATGATAATAATTTAATATTTCTAAGAAATAACAACTAACGCAAAAGGTTATTTAAAAATTATACATCATTTTGTTGCATATTTATCACATGCTATGTTGTTATTGTAAATTGTTTACTAAATGGTTTTTTATAAGGTTTTTTCCCACTCACTTTTCAATTAGTTTATCCAGTGCACCGTAGCTTAAAACCTAACGTTTGTCTCTTACGGTGATTAATTATAATAATGATTATTTAGGTTTATTAGACTTAATAGTTTTAACGAGGGGGTTTCATGAAAACCAGGTTAAATATATTCAAATTTTTTACAGCCACTTTTGTGGCTCTAATTGCAATACCTCTATCTGCGATTGCTCAAATTGCACTTGAGGAAATTGTTGTAACAGCTCGTAAGCGTTCAGAAAGTCTCCTTGAGATACCTGTAGCTATTACAGCTTTCAGCTCAGCACAAATGGAAGCGATAGGTGCTCCAAATCTCGTAGACCTTGCTAAGTTTACTCCTGGTCTTCAGTTTAATGAGCAAGCAGTATCCGAACCAGGAAGAGTATATACTGCAATAAGGTTTCGTGGTTTAGGATCGGAAATCAAAGAACCTTTTGGTCAGATTGGTTCTGCATTTCTTGATGGGATTTATATGCCTGGAGGAGTTTCTAGTTTAGGAAATGAAAACTTTGAGAGAATCGAAGTAGTTAAAGGTCCTTCATCAGCTTGGTTAGGAAGATCTACATTTGCAGGCGCTGTAAACTTCATTACTAAAACTCCTAACCTCAATGAATTTAAAGGGAGAATATCTTCAAAATTAGGAGAGGACGGCCTTTATGACATGACTTTTGGACATGAAGGGCCTCTAGTTGAAGATAAAGTTTCCTATCGTGTATTTGTCAGAGGCTATGGAACTGATGGTCAATATTCAAGTTCGGACGGTAATAGGCTTGGCGAACAAAGAACTGATACAGCGATGCTTACTCTTTACTCTGAACCAACAGAAGCCCTGTCAATAAAAGTCCATGGAATTTATACTGAAGATAAGGATAGTGGACCTGCGCAAGCATTTGCTACTGGCCCACTAGGAGACAGAGGTAATAACACAACTAATGTTACAAATTGTTTGGCAACCAGAACAGCAGGTCTAACTAGGGCTAATGGAACTCCTCTTACAGACTTTGTGTGCGGTGAAATACCCAAAAGATTAGATTTAGTTGACTCAAGTACTGCTATATCTGCAGATCTTATAAGGTTCTGGAATGAAGTTGTCCCTGCTTTTCCTGGAGCACCATATATTGACATGGTTGGATTAAGAAGAGAGCAGACAAGGCTATCTTTTGATTTGAACTATGACATAGATGCAACTGGTTTTTTTGAAGGTTCTAGTATTACTGTTCTTGCAGGATGGGGTGAAGAGAACTCAGTATTTATTCGTGACTTTGATCTAAGACCTGTAGACAATTGGCTTTCAAGAGATCCATCTCAAAACAAAGTTAAACAGCTTGAGGTCAGAATTAATTCTGGAGAAGACCAAGATCTGAACTGGATGCTTGGTGCAAGTATCTTTGATGGATCATTCCAAGCTACCTTCCAAGGTGGAGAGGTTGCTGTTGGTCATGATGGCGGACTAACTGTTCCAATTCCTGGTTTTGATATGGGTACATACTTAGGCCAAGGATTTGATGGTGTTTGTCCATGTACTTTCCCACCTCTGACTATTGGTCCAGAAACAGGTGGTGAAACCAAGGGTATTTTTGGAACTATTGGTTATCAAATTTCTGAAGAATTCTCATTTGACTTTGAATGGCGGTATCAAGAAGACGAAGTATCAGTTATCCTTCCTGGTGCAACCGACTTAAGTGGTTTTCCAGCTCCCGTGCAAGCATTTGGTACAGGAAATGGTGGAGAATTGGGTCAAAAGTTTAGCAAATTCCTTCCACGTGTAACGTTGCAGTACCAGCCTAATGATGAGTCAAACTATTGGGCAACTTTCTCCCGTGGTAACACTCCTGGTTACTTTAATGGTGACATTGTAAATAGGCCTGCAAGTGATATCGCGCTTATTCAGGCTCAAGTAGCAACTAATGTGTTTGTTGAAGAGGAGCAACTTGATAACTATGAACTCGGTTGGAAACAACGGTTAATGGATAATCGAGTTAATTTCTCAGTCGTTGCTTATTACATGGAATGGAAAAATCAGAAAACCAGAACAGGTGCAACTATTGACCGTCCTGATGGCTCTCAAATTGCAGCTAACTTAACAATTGGTGGATTCGCTACTGAATTTAAAGGTATAGAATTTGAAGGTTCTGCCGCAGCTACAGAAAACCTAACAATTGATTGGGGTTTAAACTGGGCAGATGCAGAATTTAAAAATTTAGAGTGCGGATTTACAGATGACTACCAGCCGCCTAATGCTAACGGTCAACTAATTTGTACTGGTAATAGGCCTGTTCAATTCCCAGAATGGAGTGGTTCACTTGCAGGAACATATGTTGGCGAGATCAATGATGTTTGGAATTACTTCCTCCGTTGGGATGTATCATATACTGGCAAGAGATATGCTGATGAAGCTAATTTTGCTTATGTTGGTGATCAGTGGTTATCAAGCCTCAGAGTTGGGTTTACAGACGAAGATCTTCGCGTAGAAGCTTTTGTAACCAACTTGTTTAATGATAAAACATGGNCTTCNGGTGGAAGATGGACNGACTTTTCNGCNGATCNNGGTGGNNTNTTCCCATTCGAATTTACAGCCCAACAAGGTATTGCTTTAGGAGCACCNACACTNCGTCAGGTTGGCGTTCGTGCCTCTTATAACTTCTAATCAATACTGAANTAAGAGATAAACTANATGCCCCGGCTNTATANCCGGGGNATTTTTTTTAGAAANTGCTACTTATGCGATTTACAATAAAAATATTACTTTTATTTTTTCTTATAACCAAAAGTGCACTCTGCAATAATCAAACCCTAAGAATTGGAACTACCGCCTTAGCCCCAAGTTTAGGTAATCCATATAAGTATACTGGTCATCCACATTTATACACCTTCTCAGCTACCTTTGATGGTTTAACTCGTTTTGATAAAAATGGGAGATTAACCCCATGGTTAGCAATCAGCTGGGAAAATAAAACTCCATTAACATGGGAGATAAATCTTAGAGAAAATGTCTACTTTTCTAGTGGTCGCCATCTAAATGCAGATGCTGTTATTTCTACAATAAAATATCTTATCAGCAAGGAGGGTGCCACAGAACCAGTTGCAACACAATTTTCATTCATAAGAGATGCTGAAAAAATTAATAATAAAAAACTTAAGATCCATACCTTCACACCTTCACCATTTTTACCACGGACACTCCCACTTCTTCACATAGTTGATCCATATCAATGGAAAACTTTAGGTCCAATAGGCTTCTCACAAATTCCAATTGGAACAGGTCCATTTCAACCAATAAAGTATTCTAGCAATAAGATAATACTCAAAGCATTCAAAAACTCATGGCGTAAACCAAATATTGAAAATATTGAAATTATAGCTGTACCAGATGCATATACACGGACATTAGGACTAGTCTCAGATCAATTAGACATTGCCCTTAGCATTGGTCCTGATGAAATAACTTTTATAGAAAATTCAGGCGGAAAAGGAGTTGCTTGGTTGTCGGCAGATTTATGGTCAATTAATTTTCATCATAAAAAAGGAACACCTATGGATAACATAGAAGTTAGAGAAGCACTAAACTTGGCAATAAATAGAAAAGAACTTATTGATGGTTTATTAAATGGCGTTCCTGAAATCCCCTCACAGCCAGCACCCAGGAATGCATATGGTTTTAATGACAAACTTGACCCCATCAAATATGACCCTGAAAGAGCTAAAGCCTTACTAGCTGATGCAGGGTTTCCTAATGGCTTTTCCTTTGTGCTAGAAGGTGCGATTGGCGTCGGCGCTAATGACTCCGCAATGTATCAAAAAGTTGCGCAAGACCTCTCCATGATTGGAGTTAAAATGAAAATTCAACCCATTCCAGTAAGCCAATTAATCAGGAATGTAATTGAAGGAGGTTGGGAGGGAGATGCCTTTGGGCTTAATTACACATCACTTCCTACATTAGATGTTCTAAAATCAATGAGAAATCATTCATGCCTATGGCCTAACGCTTGGTACTGCAATGAAAAAATAATGCCTTATATTAATGAGGCTAGAGTAACATTTGATAAAAAGAAAAGTCTCGAGCTTAGGCACAAAATTATGGATTTCTATCGTAACCAATGGGTTTCTATTTTTCTTTATCAAGCTGTAAGGTTTGCTGGTATTAAAAAGAACCTAAAGGGTTTTTCTGAAGTTCATAATTTTATTCCATATGAAGATATGTACTTTATGAATTAGCAGTTATAGGTCTGATTAAGGGGTTACCAAAGCTATCAATTAATCCTCTATCCTTTAGTTTTAAAAATGTTGAAATAAAAAGGTCTGATGTAAATTTTCTTTCGGCTAACTCTAACCAATTCTGCTCAATTAATGACATTTTGGCATTTAAGCCTAAGTAAACTTCCCATGCAATCCCAAGAAGTGAGGCACAACATTCTTCAATTTCAATAAGGCTATTATCAATACATTTCTTATTATTTGCGACAAGTGAATATCCAGTTTCTGGACTTGCACCTAAACCGAAATCGGGGACGGTCCTCCTTGGTGGTGATGCTAGTTGCCAATGGGCGATATCATGAAGAACAACTGATGTATCGGTATCAACTGCCATAACTGCACCATCCCAACTAAAGTATGAAGATGGCGGAATCATAATGGTTTTAATCCCTAGTTTGTTTGCAAGAGATATTGCAGCCTCTAATCTGAAATTTTTTCCGCTTAACTGCTTAGAATTATCTGGGCTTCTATCAATAACTTTACAAAAGAAATTATAAGCATCTTGGTTTTTTGAAATATTTTTTTTTAATTGCCTTATGACTTGAGAATTAACCATTAATACTGATTAATTATGAACCTAAGAGTTTCTCTAATTTAGCTGCAGCAGTCTCTGGCCTTATTTTTTCGACTGCAGCCATCTCATTAACCAGTCTTTCTAAGGCTTGTTCATATATTTGTCTTTCTGAATAGGACTGTTCTGGCTGACTATCTCCCCTATATAGGTCTCTTACTACTTCAGCAATTGAGATAGGGTCACCTGAGTTAATTTTTGCCTCATATTCCTGGGCTCTTCGACTCCACATAGTACGCTTAACCTTAGCTCGCCCTTGGAGGGTTGTTATTGCTTGGTCTATTACCTTTCTAGTAGACAGCTTTCTTAAACCAGAATTTACAACTTTGTTGACAGGGACACGTAAAATCATTCTATCACGCTCAAATCTAACAACAAAAAGTTCGATATCCTCACCTCCAATTTTTTGTTGCTCAACATCTATAACTTGACCTACTCCATGAGTTGGATAAACAACAAAATCCCCAGAAGAGAAAACTATTTCCTTGTTGCTAATAGGCTTGCTAGCTTTTTTTGCGTTTTTTTCAACCATAAATACCCCTAACATCAGGAAAAATTAAAATAAGACCGAGATACAACAAAAAGTAATTATTTGTAAATTTGAGGGATCTTAATTCGAAACACAAACAAAGGTAGTTTATCCCAAAAGGTTTTTTAAATTGGGAGGAAAAACGGTTTCTTAATTTAGCTGGATCGAACTATTAGATTTCCATCAATATGAATATATTAACATTTTTTTTGCATAAAATATATACTAAAGGAGTAATAAAATGGGCCTAAAGTAATTTTAGATTGAATCGCCAGGCTTTTCACTCAACAAATCTTTCTTATTTTCCTTTCCATTCCAAGCCTCGCTATCCTTTGGCGGTTCACCTTTAATTGTAATATTTGGCCATAAACCAGAATACTTTGCATTAACTTCAATCCAATGTATGTCGCTATCTGAATCAGGAAAAATGGCCTCAGCGGGACACTCAGGTTCACAAACACCACAATCGATACATTCATCTGGGTGAATTACAAGCATGTTCTCGCCCTCATAGAAGCAATCAACTGGGCAGACCTCAACACAATCCATGAATTTACATTTGATGCAATTTTCTGTCACAATGTATGGCATTTAATCTCTTTCAAATTGTATCTAAACTGATATCAATCTATATTTAACCCTAAGTGGCTTATAGCATTTTTTCTTGCAGTGCCGCAATCTATGTCGTCTACATACAACAATCCACTAACTCTTCTAATTAAGTTTGCCTCAAAGTCATCAAGTTTCCCATCTGCGTATGTAATTTCCCACATCATTTGGATAATTTCTAAACGCTTATCATATTCCATACCATCTCGAAGAGTCTTCGAGAATCCATATAACTGTGATGATTGGTTAACGGCTTCTTCTGTCTCTAAAATTAATTCATTAATTAATTCATTATTAAAGGAGAATAAATCATATAGCACTGACCTTAAATGATTTCTTTCCTGGTCAGAAAATTCTCCATCAGCCATTGCAGCTTCAATCAATAAAGAAGAAACGGCCTTTTCTAATTCAAGTTCGTTAGAAGAACTATCGAGGATTTTGTTTGGTTTTGAAAAAATATTTTTTAAATTATCTAGCATTTTTTTCCATTACTAAGTTAACTTTATTAATAAAATTATAAACTTTTTTACAAAAGATTCATTATGATTTTACTTTTAATTGCATTAAATTTTATTTTTCCTAAAAGTAAGAATAAGTTTTCCTGATAAATCCCTTTATTGGAAAGTTAGGTTGGTACATCTTCACAGCTTCTTTAGGGGGCTGCCTGGTCTTCGATAAAGACAAAACTTTTATTTCAAAAGTCTTATCAAGGTAATTTATTGTTATTGAATCGCCAATTTTTACAGGTTTATTTGATTTATTTACTAAGACAGA
>NZGX01000021.1 GCA_002691085.1 Rhodospirillaceae bacterium
CCTCTACCAATTTCATCAAGTATAACAAAAGAAACATTAGTTGCTTGATTTAGTATTGCCGCTGTTTCTATCATTTCTACCATAAACGTAGAGTGTCCTCTTGATAGATTATCTGATGCTCCAACTCTAGAAAATAGTTGATCAACTACGCCAATAGTTGCACTATCTGCGGGAACATAAGAACCGGCTTGTGCTAGTACTATTATTATTGCATTTTGCCTTAAATATGTTGACTTACCTGCCATATTTGGGCCCGTTAACAAACAAAGCTTTCCACCGCCATCATTTTTCTTACTATTAAGTTCACAGTCGTTTGGAATAAATGAAGAATTAGTTTGATTATGTATAGACTTCTCGACTATCGGGTGCCTTCCCCCAATCACTTCAAATGATAAGGAGTTATCTATTTTTGGCCTTGAGTATTTTTCTTGTATAGCCAGCAGTGCCAGAGATGATGCAACATCAACAGAGGCAATAGCACCCGCTAATAAGTATAGATTTTCTGCCTCATTTTTTAATAAGCTTACTAATTTTTCATATAGATCAAGCTCTAAGATTTTTATTTTATCATTCGACTCAATTACCTTTCTTTGAATAGCATCCAACTCATCAGTTGTAAAACGCATTGAATTAGTCATTGTCTGACGATGATAGAAAATAGTTTCTGTCTCTAAAGCCTCACCTTTATCTCTAAGAAGAGAATCACCATGCCTTATTGGAACTTCAATAAAGTACCCCGCAATATTATTATATTTTATCTTAAGGTTATTTATGTTTGTTTCATCAGAATATTTTTTTTGAAGACTATTTAGCTGATTCTTCGCCCCCTGGGATAAAGCAATCAAATCATCTAATTCTTTTGAATAACCTTTCTCAATAAACCCTCCATCTCTAAGAGTATATGGAGGAGATTCAATAATAGCCGATGATAATTCATTATATAAAACTTTATAATCACCAAAGTTTTCTAATTCTTCAAAGAAAAAACTTTTATGATTTATTTCTAAACAATTATTAAGGCTCTGTATTATCATTTTAATTAATGGAATTTGCTCTAAAGAGTTTGAAATAGCTAATAAATCTCGAGGTGAGCCTCTTCCTAAATTTAAACGATTCAGAGATCTTTCAACATCCAACGTATTTTTAAGTAACAAACGAACTTCACTAATTTTATCACTCTTTTTACAAAAAGCCTCAACCTGATCTAATCTATTATTTATTTCCTCAACATCAATTAAAGGGGACGAAACCCTTGAGGCAAGTAATCTAGCCCCTGCCGCTGTTTTAGTTCTATCAATTATTGATATTAAACTTCCCTCCCTTTTACCGTCAACAGTCTCCATTATCTCTAGATTACCTCTCGTGGATGAGTCGATCAGCATAACTGAAGTATTAGAAAACCTCATGGGAGATTTAAGTTTTGGAAAATTATTTTTTTGAGTCAAATGAATATAATCGACAAGCATACCGAGTGAATAAAGCTCAGAAGATAAAAAGTGACCATAACTATTCATCGAGGTTACAGAGTATGCATCACATAATTTTAATAAAAGATTATTGAGTTTCGGTATTACTCCAGAAATATATGTAACTCTATTAGACCATTCTTTTAAATTCCCTTTTATAGTATCTTTTTTTTCTAAATTATCATAAATTATTATTTCCTTAGGCCTTATTCTAGAAACAGAATTTTGTATCTGATCAATTGAGCATTGTTCAATCTCAATATTACCTGTAGATACGTCTGCCCATGCCAAGCCAACCTCTTCCTCAACACACATGATTGCCAATAAGGAATTAAATTCCTTAGATTCAAGAAGAGAATCTTCAGTAAGTGTCCCTGGGGTAATTATCCTTACTACATCTCTTTTTACTACTTCTTTTGACCCTCTTTTTTTAGCGCTTGCAGGGTCTTCTAATTGCTCACAAATCGCTACTTTAAATCCACGCCTGATTAGTCTTTCAAGATAATTCTCATGTGAGTGGTAAGGTACACCACACATAGGAATTTCTTCACCCTTGTGTTTACCCCTCTTAGTAAGAACTATATTTAATACAGATGAAGCTATCTTGGCATCATCAAAAAAAAGTTCATAAAAATCTCCCATTCTGTAGAATAAAAGCATATCTGGATGCTTATGTTTTATAGAAAAATATTGCGCCATCATTGGCGTAGTACTTTTTTGATGAGATAATTTTTGGTTTTTTTTCAATTTAGCTATCCACTTTTTATATACAGCATAATTAGACAATTCAGCTTTTTTAATAGTTATTATTTTTATATTAGAATATGCTCAATTCAATAGAATAATTTGAAAGTTATTTATGAAAAAAAACAAATTCTCGACCCTAGACATGGATTCTCTCCAAATGCATGCCTCTGCACGCCCAGGAAAGATTGAAATACATCCTACAAAACCACTGCTTACCCAGCGTGACCTGGCTCTTGCTTACTCCCCTGGGGTTGCAGCACCGTGTAGGGAGATAGCAAATGATCCATCTAAAGTTTACGACTACACATCAAAGGGTAATATTGTTGCTGTAATATCAAATGGAACTGCGGTTCTCGGTCTGGGAAACCTTGGTGCTTCAGCATCAAAGCCAGTAATGGAGGGTAAGGCTGTATTATTTAAACGATTTGCAGATGTTGATGGATTTGACCTTGAAATAGATACAAATGATGTTGAAGAATTTATTAACTGCGTAAAATATCTTGGGCCCTCTTTCGGAGGTATTAATTTAGAAGATATTAAAGCACCTGAGTGTTTTATTATTGAACAAAGACTTAAAGAGTTAATGGATATCCCCGTTTTTCACGATGATCAACATGGAACAGCCATTATTGCTGCGGCTGGCTTATTTAATGCGTGTGAATTAACCAGTAGAAATGTAGAAGATATTAGGATTGTAGTAAATGGAGCTGGAGCTGCTGCAATCTCCTGCGTTGAGCTTCTCAAGTCAATGGGAGTCTCTCCTCTCAATATAATAATGTGTGATTCAAAAGGTGTCATTTTTACAGGAAGACAGGATGGTATGAACCAATGGAAATCTGCACATGCTATTCAAACAAAAAAAAGAACTCTTGAAGAATCCCTGAAAGATGCAGATGTATTTCTTGGCATGTCAGTAAAAGGAGCTTTAACTGAAAATATGGTAAAATCAATGGCAAAAGAACCAATAATTTTTGCCATGGCAAACCCTGACCCTGAGATTCTACCTGAACAGGTAGAAGCTATACGACCCGATGCAATAATGGCAACAGGTAGGTCAGATTATCCCAACCAGATAAATAATGTTCTTGGATTTCCTTTCATTTTTAGAGGCGCCCTCGATGTAAGAGCTAGGCTAATAAATGATGAAATGAAAATTGCTGCCGCAAAAGCTCTTGCAAAACTAGCTAAAGAGAATGTACCAGATGAAGTTGCTGCAGCTTATTCTGGTAGAAATTTAAAGTTTGGAAAAAATTATATTATACCAGTTCCATTTGATCCTAGATTAATAGCGGCGGTTCCACCTGCTGTTGCACGCGCTGCGATGGAAACGGGTGTAGCAAGAAAGCCGATATCTGATATACAGGAATATAAAACAGAATTATCAGCTCGACTGGACCCGACTGTAGCAAGTCTCCAAACGATCTCTGCGGAAGTTACAAGGAATAACAAGAGAGTAGTTTTTGCTGAGGGAGAACAAGAAAGGTCTATTAAAGCTGCTATAGGATATCAAAATTCTGGATATGGTGAAGCAATCCTTGTTGCAAGAAGGGATGTAGTTGAAGATAAAATTAAAGAGATGGGAATAAAAAATTCAGAACTTATAGACATAAAAATTATTAATGCATCTGAGTCAGAACATAATACAGAATATTTACAGAGGCTATATAAACTCTTACAAAGAAAAGGCTATCTCTTAAGGGACTGTAAAAGACTAATTAATCAAGACAGAAATACGTTTGCTTCATGTATGGTTCAGGCTGGACATGCAGATGCAATGGTTACAGGTCTCACAAGAGCTTATAAAACATCTCTCGATGAAGTTTGCAAAGTAATTCCACCAAATAAAAATGAGCTTGTTTTTGGTCTATCACTACTTGTTGGGGCTAAGGGAACTATTTTTGTAGCTGACACCTCGGTAAATGAGAGACCTAGTTCAAGTGAGTTATGTCAAATAGCGAAACAGTCGGCTTCCTTTGCAAGGTCTATGGGACATGAACCTCGAATAGCATTTTTATCATATTCAAATTTTGGTAACCCACCAGGTGGAATAGCCGATGGGATAAGAGAGGCGGTAAAATTTCTAGAAAAGGAAAATGTTAATTTTGAGTTTGACGGGGAAATGGGAATAGATGTTGCACTATCTTTGGATAGAAATAAAAATTATCCATTTTGCAACCTAAGTGGGCCTGCCAATGTATTAATTATGCCAGGCTTGCACTCTGCAAATATTTCTACAACACTAGTGCAGCACCATGGATTAAGTAATAATATTGGTCCAATATTAATGGGTTTATCAAAACCTGTACAAATTGTATCCATGAACTCTTCTGTTTCTGACCTTATACAAATGGCTTTAATGTCAGCCCATGGTGCGATTAAAACAGATGCCTTACTTTAAGCTCTCTTTGTTGAGTTTAAAGCACGTTGATTTATATGTTCAGGATAGAATTTAATTAGATATAAAATTAGAAAAACAGCTGGAGCGCCGGCTATAGTAGTTATAATAAAAAAGATAACCCAGTCAAAATGGTCCGCAAGCCAGCCTCCGCCAGCAGCTAAAAAAGTTCTTGCCAAATTCATAAATGAAGTTAACAAGGCGTACTGAGTTGCTGTATAAGATAGATTACATAAACTTGACAAATAAGCAATAAATGCAGTTCCACCTATACCGTTTGATATGTTCTCAATAGATATTACGCATATAAGCATAGGTATTGAAGGTCCTAAAAATGCTAGAATGGCATAAAGAAGATTCGTTAAAGCCATTATGATTGACCCAAATAGTACTGAATTCAGTATCCCGAAAGAAGCAACTAAAACACCACCTACTATGCTTCCAAAAATAGTCATAAAGACACCATACGATTTTGAAATTATTCCAATCTCAGTCAAAGTAAAACCTATTTCAAGATAAAACGGATTACTCATTGCAGCCCATATTCCATCAGCATACTTATAGAATATAATGAAGAGGAGTATAATTATCCAACCAGGCCTTGTATAAAAATCCTTAAATGGCTCAATAACAGAAGCCTTTAACCATTTATTTATTTTCTTTAATTTTAATTGGTCATCCCCACTAAATGTATCTTGCGATAATTCTTGAAACTTACTGGGCTCAGAACTCATTAAGACTGTTAGTATCCCCACTAGCATAAAGATAGACATTATAAAATAGGTCAAAACCCATCCAATAATATCTGCTAATACTAGTGCACCAGCTCCTGCTGCAATAAGAGCGATGCGATAGCCTATCTGGTATATAGCTGCACCTGCTCCTTGCTCATCACTTGCTAAACTTTCAATTCTAAAAGCATCTATAACTATATCTTGAGTAGCTGAAGCAAATGCCAAAATTATAGCAAATAATATAGTTAAGCCTAAACCGTTACTTGGATTAGAGAGGCCCAAACCAATAAGACTAACTAAACATATTATTTGAGAAGAAAATAACCAACTTCTTCTCTGACCTAAAATATTTGTTAAAATAGGCAATTGTATAGAATCAACAATAGGTGCCCATACAAATTTTAACGTGAAAACAGAACCCGTAAGAACAAATAGACCTATTGTTGTCTTGTCGACTCCCACTTGGTATAGCCAAGCAGTTAAAGTGCTGAACATTAACAAAAAGGGTAAACCCGCTGAAAAGCCTAGAAAAAAAATTATGATTAGTTTCTTTTTTAAATAAACTCCTATGAATTTCTTTGTTAAAGAAATTAAAAATTCTTTATACTTCTGAATCATTTTTTTTTGCTGTTCTCTTTCTAATATTCGGATCTAGAAATCTTTTTCTTAATCTTATATATTTCGGTGTAACCTCAACTAATTCATCAGATTGAATATAAGATAAGGACTGTTCTAAGGTCATTACCTTTGTAGGAGGTAGTTTAATTGCATCGTCTTTCCCAGCTGCTCTAATATTAGTTAGTTGCTTGGACTTTAAAGGATTTACCTCTAAATCGTTATCACGAGTATGTTCGCCAATTATCATCCCCCTATAAACCTTTACACCTGAACCAATAAACTGCTCCCCTCTATCAAGTAAATTATAAAGTGCATATGCAACAGAAGCCCCATCTGAGTTTGAAATTAATACGCCATTCCTCCTCGTTTCAATATTCCCTTTATATTCCGAATAGCCACTATAGAGCCGATTCATAATCCCGGTTCCCCTTGTTTCTGTGAGAAATTTGCTGTGATATCCAATTAAACCTCTTGATGGTGCAGAAAAAATCACTTTCATCCTGCTTCCGCCTGAGGGCTTTAGTTCTAATAAATCAGCTTTTCTTTTCGACATAGATTCTACAACTATCCCACAAAACTCTTCATCTAAATCAATTACAACGCTTTCTATAGGCTCTTCTTTTTTCCCGCTATCTGATTTCCTATATAAGACCCTTGGCATTGAAACAGATAACTCATAACCCTCGCGACGCATTGTTTCTATTAGTACACTTAACTGTAACTCTCCTCGTCCAGCTACCTCAAATGAGTCATGATCTGTTGACTGAGTAATTTTTATTGCAATATTTGACTCAGCTTCCCTAAATAATCTTTCACCAATTTGACGACTAGTAACTTTTGATCCATCTAAGCCAGCAAGCGGTGAGTCATTAACTGAAAAGGTCATGGCAAGTGTGGGTGGGTCAATAGGCCTAGATTCAATAGGAGTTATTACATCTGGATGACATATAGTATGAGAGACGGTTGCATTTTCTAACCCTGCAATAGCAACTATATCTCCTGCACATGCTTCACTTATAGGACTCCTCTCAAGACCCTTGAATGTTAATAGCTTAGATACTCTAGCATTCTCAATTTTTTCTCCCAGACTGTCTAGAACCTTAACCATCATATTTGTCTTTACAACACCTGAGTTTATTCTTCCTGTGAGAACTCTACCAAGGTATGGATCAGACTCAAGTGTAGTTGCAAGCATTGAAAAATTTTTTCTTGAATCCCCATCCGGTGGTTTTACGTGATCAATAATTGTATTAAAAAGTGGCGATAAGCTATCTGGTTTTTCTTCTAAATTTTTGACAGCCCATCCGTCTCTTCCAACTGCATATAATATTGGAAAGTCTAACTGTCTTTCATTAGCACCAAGTGCATCAAATAAATCAAAAACTTCATCTAAAACTTCTAAAGGACGGGCATCTGAACGGTCTATTTTATTAATTATAACAATTGGCTCCAAACCTAGTTCTAAGGCTTTTGATGTTACAAATTTTGTTTGAGGCAAAGGGCCTTCAGCTGAGTCAACTAAAAGAACTGCTCCGTCAACCATAGATAAGATTCTCTCAACCTCTCCTCCGAAATCAGCATGGCCTGGGGTATCAACTATGTTTATTTTAATTTTGTTCCATACAATAGATGTACATTTGGCCAGTATAGTAATTCCTCTCTCACGCTCAATGTCTCCGGAATCCATTGCACGCTCTTCAATTCTTTGATGGTCGAGAACGGCTCCTGACTGACGAAACATAGAATCTACAAGAGTAGTTTTACCATGATCAACGTGAGCTATTATTGCAATATTTCTAATTAACACTGTTTTTCCAAAAATTACTTTTTTAAAATTTATTTACCTTTTCGGATAACGTAGCTAATGAAACATTAGGTCTCGCCCCTAGATGAGTAATAATTTCTGATGCAGCAAGGTTACCAAGTAAAGCTGAGTCACTGCCTTTTTGTTTATTCACATATCCGTATAAAAAACCTGCTGCAAACATGTCTCCGGCACCAGTAGTATCTAAAACATTAGGAACATCAAATGCCGGCGTCAAAAATGGTTTATCTTTTTCGATTGTATAAGCACCCCTATTTCCACACGTAACTGCAGCAACTTCAACAATTGGTTTTATTTTTAATAAAGCCATATCTAGATCTAAAGATTGGAATAAACTCTTAATTTCTTCTTCATTACAGAGAAGAATATCCACAAATTGCTTGATAAATGGGATTAAGCTATCCCTATGGCGCTCTACAACAAAAGGATCAGATAGAGTTAGTGCAACTTTAGTCTTATATCTGGCGGCCTTTTTGGATGCATTTATAATACCCTCTCTAGCACTTTTTATATCCCATTGGTATCCCTCGATATATAAGATTTCTGATTCGGCAATAAGATGCTCTTTGATATCTTCAGAGCTCAAAAATCCACTAGCTCCTAGATATGTAAACATAGTTCTTTCTGCATCTGGTGTTATTAAAACTATACATCTTGCTGTTGGCAGAAGATCATCGAGAGGCGTGGTCCTATAAAACACCCCCTGAGACCTTATGTCTTCAGCAAAGAAATTTCCTAAATCATCGTTATTTATTTTTCCTATAAAGGCCGTTTGTGCTCCAAAAGATGCCAAGCCTACCATAGTGTTTGCTACTGATCCTCCTGAAACTTTATCAAAACTTTTAATTCTCTCAGTTAAATTTAGTATCTTACTTTGATCCACTAAGTGCATAGTTCCTTTGTTAGCCTGTATTTCTGAAATAAATCTATCTTCACAATTACCTAAAATATCAACGATAGAGCTTCCGACACCTAAAACATCATATTTCTTTTTGGTAGTATTTTGCGACAAAACTGAGCCTCCAGGCAATAAATTCTCTAATAGGATATTTATAATGAAATTTAACTTAATAAACTAATAATATTATATGAGGGTAACTATTAATGTAACTTAACTTGGTGTAATAGGAAAAAAAACATGATACAATGAATAACTATTTGTTAGTTACATATTTAGCATAACCATTATCTTAGTTTATATTAAGCCAAATACGAATATAATTAAAAATGTCAAAAGCTATTGAAGATTCAGATCATGTAGAACAAAAAACTGGTCAGACAGGGAAACTACCATTCTATAAATCTCCAGAAAATGTATCCCCACCAGTTAAACCTTTCAACAAGGGGTCTAAAATGTCAAAAAAAGCAAGTAGCAACTTCGAACCAAATATTCCAAGAAAAATTGTAGATATTCCCAATACTTCTGTAATGCGGGGCTCTTCTTCAGTAGAAAACAATAGTGGTGAACAACTCATTGTAGGTAAAACTATTTCGATTAATGGAGATATATCATCATGCAAAACTTTGATTGTCGAAGGGAAAGTTGAAGCAAATGTTTTTGATGTCGTTTCATTAAATGTAGCACCAGGAGGAATATTTAAAGGAAATGCAAAAGTAACTAATGCATTTATTGCTGGAGATTTTAACGGATCTTTAGAAGCAACAAAGGCTTTAGAAATTGCTGAAACTGGAAAGATTAGTGGAGATATAAGATATCAATCCATTTCGATAGCTACTGGGGGCGTTATAACAGGGAAAGTGTCCGTTTCAAGCGAGATAGATATTAAGAGCAATAAGGCCTAAAGATTTATGTATGAATTAACTGGCCACCTTTAAAAGCTTCAAAATAAGATAAAAATTGCGAGCCCTTTTCCTTTATTATTTATGAGATACCAAGAACATCTCGCATTGTATAAAGCCCTGGTTTAACGTTAATAGACCACTTCGCAGCAAGCATTGCACCATCAGAGAATATTGACCTTGAATGTGCATTATGAGTAAACTTAATCGTTTCATTGGCGCTCGCAAATATTACCGAGTGATCTCCAATTACTTCTCCGCCTCTAAGCGTTGAAAAGCCTATTTCACCATACTTCCTTACCCCAACTTCTCCCTCCCTACTAAATCTAGCAACCTCTGAAAAAGTTTTTTTTCTTCCATTAGCAATGGCTTTTCCTAAGTCAATTGCTGTACCAGATGGAGCATCAACCTTGTTGCGATGATGCATTTCTAGAACTTCTGCATCAAAATCAGACCCTATTATCCCTGAAATTTTCTCAATTTCTGATTGGATAATGTTTATACCAATAGAAAAGTTTGAAGATTGAACAATTACAGTATTGTCTACTGATTCATTTATGAGCTCATCATCTTTATTAGATAGTCCTGTTGTTCCAATAATTAGGGGTGTTTCTGTTCTTTGTGCAATTTTTATATTTGATCTTGTAGATTTTGGAGTTGTAAAATCTATCACTACATCTGATATAGTAAAGAGCTCCTCAGGTTCATTTAAAACCTTACAACCAATCTCTTCTTGACCTAAAAGCTTACCAAGGTCTTGACCAATAAATTTATCGATATTTTCAGTTCCTCCTGACAATAGACAGTCTTTATCTTCTAGGACTGCCTTCGCAAGTATCTTTCCCATTCTTCCTGCACAACCAACGATACCAACTGAAATTTTCATTTGAATCCCAAAAAAGTAAAAATAATAATTACTATCTTAAAGCATTTTACTCAGAAAGCTCTTTAAAAAAACCTTTTATATTATCAAAGAAGGCTTGTGTTTTAGGACTATAAGTTCTTCTCTGACTTTCTCGTTCAAATTCTTGAAGTAGCTCTTTCTGCCTTGCTGTTAAATTTATAGGCACTTCAACTATAGTCTCGATAAACATATCTCCGCGGGACCTAGAGTTTAAAATATTCATTCCTTTACCCCTTAACCTAAATTGATGACTGCTTTGACAGCCCTTTGGGATCGTTACCCTAACTTTTTTTCCATCAATTGAAGGAACTTCTACTTCGCCACCTAGGGCAGCAACAGGCATTGAAATCGGGACCTTGAGAAAAACATCTGAACCATCTCTATCGAAAAGCTGATGTGGCTTTACAGAAAGAAAAATATATAAATCACCAGGCGGACCGCCCTTTAAGCCTGCCTCCCCCTCACCAGACAGTCTCATTCTAGTTCCATTTTCAACACCCTTTGGAATATTAACCTCAAGCCTCTTATTCTTTTGCATAACACCAGAACCGCTACATGCATTACAAGGATTTCTAATTTGGGTTCCTTCGCCTCGACAATTTGGGCACGTCCGCTCTACAGTAAAGAAGCCTTTTTGTGTTCTAACTTTTCCATAACCATTACATGTAGAGCAACTTTCAGGAGAATATCCTGGCTTTGATCCAGTACCCGAACATTTAGTACATAAAGTAGATGTTGGAAAATCTATTGGAAATTTTTTTCCGTGAAATGCATCTTCAAGAGATATTTCTAGATTAAACCTCTGGTCTTGGCCTCTTGATGGTTGGGAGGATCTTCTGTTACCATTTCCCATCGATTCACCAAACATTGCATCGAAAATATCACCAAGTCCACCACCAAAATCAAACCCTCCAGGAGTCGCACCCGGTCCCATCCCCTGTTGAAAGGCTGAATGACCGAATTGATCATATGCTGCTCTCTTTTGGTCATCTTTTAAAATCTCATAAGCTTCATTAATATCTTTAAATTTTTGCTCAGCTGCCTTGTCACCCTGATTCCGGTCTGGATGAAATTTCATAGCATTTTTTCTATAAGCTTTTTTTATTTCATCGCCACTGGAGTTTCTTGTAACGCCCAGAACATCATAATAATCACTCTTAGACATTACATTTCAGACCCTTTTAGATAAAAAATAAGAGTAAATTTAATTAGATTAATTTTTTTCGTTGTCTTCTACTTCTTCAAATTCTGCATCCACCACCTCAGGTTCATCATCTTTTTGCGTGTCATTACCTTCAGCGTCAGCAGTATCGGAATCAGGTTTTGAAGATTGCTCAGCCTCATATGCTGCCTGACCTAATTTCATAGAAACTTTCATTAACTCGTCAGTTTTAGCTTTTATATCTTCACTGTTTTCACTATTAACAGCCTCCTTCAGATCTTTTAGACAAGAATCTATATTTTGCCTTTCATCTTCTTCGATCTTATCTCCGTGCTCTGAGAGAGATTTCTCCGTAGTATGAATTAGGCTGTCTGCCTGATTCTTAATGTCTATAAATTCCTTTTTCTTCTTATCTTCTTCCTCATGGACTTCAGCATCTTTAACCATCTTATCAATATCTTCTTCTGATAAACCACCTGACTCAATTCTAACTTGCTGTTCTTTTCCAGTCGCTTTGTCTTTTGCAGAAACATTTACAATACTGTTTGCATCAATATCAAATGTAACTTCTATCTGTGGAACGCCCCTAGGTGCTGGAGGGATACCCATTAAATCGAACTGTCCAAGCATTTTATTATCTGATGCCATTTGTCTCTCGCCCTGGAAGACCCTGATTGTAACAGCTTGCTGGTTATCTTCTGCAGTTGAAAAAGTCTGACTCTTTCTGGTAGGAACGGTTGTGTTCCTATCAATTAGTCTTGTAAAAACACCTCCAAGTGTCTCAATACCCAAAGAGAGAGAAGTTACGTCCAGCAAAAGAACATCTTTAATATCACCCTTAAGAACACCAGCCTGAATTGCTGCTCCCAAAGCAACAACTTCATCAGGGTTAACTCCTTTATGAGGGTCTCTGCCAAAAAACTCTTTTACTTTTTCCTGAACTTTTGGCATCCTTGTCATTCCGCCAACTAAGATGACCTCTTGAATTTCGTTCGGCTTTAATCCTGCATCATTTAGAGCTTTTCGACACGGTTCAATAGATCTTTCAATTAAGTCATCAACTAATGCCTCAAGTTTAGCTCTGGTCAGTTTTATATTAAGGTGCAATGGTCCTGTTTTGTCCGCAGTAATGAATGGTAAGTTAACCTCAGTTTGCCCCGAGCTTGAAAGTTCAATTTTAGCTTTTTCTGCGCCTTCTTTTAATCTTTGCAGAGGTAATTTATCTTGCCTTAGATCAATTCCATTTTCCTTCTTAAATTCATCAGCTAAATACTCGATAATCCTAGCATCAAAATCTTCTCCTCCAAGGAATGTATCGCCATTGGTTGATTTAACTTCAAATACACCATCACCAATTTCAAGGATTGAAATGTCAAATGTTCCACCTCCTAAATCATATACTGCAATAGTCCCAGAAGATTCTTTTTCCAGCCCATAGGCCAATGCAGCAGCGGTAGGCTCGTTAATGATTCTTAATACATCCAGCCCTGCAATTTTTCCTGCATCCTTTGTTGCTTGTCTTTGACTATCACTAAAGTATGCAGGTACAGTAATAACCGCTTCTGTAACTTTCTCTCCCAGGTAGCTCTCTGCTGTTTCTTTCATTTTTTGGAGAATGTAGGCGGATATTTGTGATGGTGAATACTGGTCACCTGATGCTTTAACCCATGCATCACCATTTTTTCCTTTGACAATTGAATAAGGGACTAGCTCCTGATCTTTTTTTACTTTTTCATCATCAAATCTTCTTCCTATTAATCTTTTAATAGCAAAAAGTGTATTCTCTGGATTTGTAACGGCCTGACGTTTAGCAGGTTGTCCCACCAACCTCTCATTATCATCACTAAAAGCAACCATTGAGGGTGTTGTTCTTACACCTTCAGAATTTTCAATAACCCTTGGTTCAGAACCTTCCATAGTTGCTACACACGAATTTGTGGTACCTAGATCAATCCCTATAACTTTTCCCATATTTTACACCCTATTTTTATAGTTACCTAACATCATAAATTGATTAACTTCTGGAAATTTAATAAAAAGGTTTGTATTTCCGACTTAATAACTTAGATCTAATGGGTATATAGGAGATCATAGTCAAGGCTTCAACCTTTTACCCGTTTTTTTTAACAATAAAAAAGAACTAAAAAATCGTGAATCTAGAACTTTTTAGAAATAAATTACCCTCAGGGCTGATTCATCTTAACGATTTTCTAGATTTAAAATTTCAAAAACAGGTCTTAACAGAAATTGATAAAATAACTACCATTTGTCCCCTCAGAAGGATTAAAACAAAAAATGGTGGTAATTTTTCTACACAAATCACTAATTGTGGCAAATTAGGCTGGTGGAGCGATCATAAAGGATACCGATACACAGATTGTGACCCAACAACAGGATTAACATGGCCTAAGATGCCTGATTTGTTTATTGAAATAATTCACAGAACCTTGAAAAACATTCCCATTGAAAAAACATTTATCCCAGATGCTTGCTTAATTAATTATTATTCCAAAGATAGTAAAATGGGACTTCACCAAGATAAAGATGAGAAGGACCTAACTCAACCAATTATAACAATTTCATTGGGTGATAGAGCTGACTTTATGATAGGAGGAAATAAAAGGAGTCAAAAACCTGCTTTATTGAACCTAGATAGCGGAGATGTGCTAGTGATGAGTAAAGATGCACGGCCCCTTTTTCATGGCATAAAAAGGATCTATGAAGAAACAAGTCCTATAAAAAAGTTAATAGGGCGATTTAGTTTAACGTTTAGAAAAGCTGGATAAATCAATTCATATCATCAAAAATTAATTTAAATGGCTCTACTATGACGGGCATATCATCTGAACACCTTTTTCCATATTCATCAAGTAAACCATTCCAATACTCAAAATGAAGAGGTTTCCATACTTTAATATCTCTTACAGGAGGGCCATCAAGTGCAGTTTCTTGAGGACCTAAAGTGCCAAAGGTCTTTAAAAATGGTTTTTTTAGCTTAACAATTAATTGAGGGATACCATAATAGTCACTCAAAATAATATTTGTACCACTAGCAGTTTCTGTCTGCCCTTCTTTCTCCATAACCCAGGGCAGACTAAATGTACCTATTTTTTCTCCTTGTCTAATAAAATCAAGAATCAACCCAGTGGTCTCTTCATCTATTCCTATTGACCTAACTTGTGAAATATTTCCTAGTTTAGCTATTTTATTATTTGCCCTTGCACAAAATTCCTTTAAAGAACTCAGCTCTGGTGGTTTTGGCCCACCACTAACTCTAATATCCCAATTCATTATTGACCCCTCAATTGTTTTGAAAATAATTAATTTTTTTAACTAGTTTATTGTTAAAATAATAAAAATTAATCTACTCTTGATAAATTACTCTAAACGGCTCCACAAGAACAGGCATATCATCCTTACACTCCTTGTTGTACTTTAAGAGAAGACTATTCCAGTATTTAAGATGGATCTCTCTCCATACTTTAACTTCTCTAATGGTTGGGCCATCTAATTTTGTAATCTCATTATCGATTTCATCAAATCTCTTTAGAAAAGGATTATTAATTTGAACAATTATCTTTGGGTATCCATTGTAATCACATAAAATAACATGATCTCCAGAGATGGTCTCTGCCTGTCCCTCTTCCTCTGCAATCCATGGAAGACTGAATGTACCTGTTTTTTCTCCTAGCTTTATAAAGTGAAGTATTTTGCTTGTTCCTTCTTCATTTCCGCCTAGGGATCTAACTTGAAAAGTTTCTCCCAGTTCAAAGATTACTTTATTCGCTTTATCATAAAAAAGATTAATATTATCGAGATTAGGCACCCTAAACTTTTCTCTAATCCTTATATCTAAATCCAATATTATTACCTTTCATTCATTTTATTCTTTTGATGGTTTTTGAGATACAGTAACCATTGCCGGCCTTAGGAGCCTATCAAAGATCATAAATCCATCCTGAATAACTTCAATTACTATTCCTGGCTCATATTCCTCAGTATCAACTTTCTGAATTGCCTGATGAATATTCGGGTCAAACTTTTCATGAAGTGATTTAATTTTCTTAACTCCATTTACTTCTAACACATTTGTTAATTCTTTTGAGGTCATCTGTACCCCCGTCACTAACTTTTTTACCACCTCGTGATCAATAAATTCATCTGGAATTGAAATGATTGCACGCTTCAGATTATCAGAAACATCAAGTAAACTTTTACATATATTAGTGTTAGCGTATCTTGTAGAATCTGCTATTCGCTTATCTGC
The DNA here is from genome assembly GCA_002691085.1 of Rhodospirillaceae bacterium. Lineage (GTDB taxonomy): Bacteria > Pseudomonadota > Alphaproteobacteria > Rhodospirillales > Rhodospirillaceae. The sequence continues at coordinate 15,919 of NZGX01000021.1, forward strand.
TCTTTTATTAGCATTTACTGCATCAGCACGGGCAACAAGTTTTTCGTTCTTTAAACCAGAAATTATACCTTCCTGTTCCTCAATCTTTTTCGCTAAATTAGTTAATTGCAAAATGTCTGGTTGTTCTTCATTAACATCCTCTTTATCAACATTAATTTCAATATCAATATCCCCTAACTCATCATCTTTATTTTTTGACATAGAACACCCTATCATCTTTAATATTATTGACCTAAAAATTTTCCAACAACTCTTGATGTATAATCAACTGTTGGGATTATTTTAGCATAATTAATTCTAGTTGGGCCGATAACTCCTAAAGCGCCTATTATTTGCTCTTTTCTATTCTTTAGTGGAGCAACAACCATTGAAAACCCAGCCAGATCAAACCTATCATGCTGCGAGCCAATAAAAATCTGAACTCCCTCAGCACTACCAACTAGATCAACAATTTTTACCATCTCTCTTCTTGCTTCAAATATCTCAAAGAGGTGTCTTATTCGCTTCAAATCATCAATTGCCTTAACATTCTTTAATAAATTGGCCTGTCCTCTTATTATTAGTGAACCACCAGAAGACTGGTCGCCAGACCAGGTTGCAAGACCCTGTTTTACTATTTTTTCTGTCAGTTTATCTAGTTGTGCCCTCCTCTCCTTTAACTCAAATAATATTATTTCCTTAGCCTCATTTAGTGTTTTCCCAATTATTTTGGTAGATAGATAGTTACCGGCTTCTATTAGAGATGAAGGGGGTAAACCTTTTGGAACCTCAATAACCCTGTTTTCAACAAGTCCCGACTCTGTAACCATAACTACTAAAGCTCTTCCGGGAGATAAGCTAACAAACTCAATATGCTTTAAGGGATCTTCAGTTTTTGGGGCCATAACCAAGCCAGCTTGTTTTGTAAGCCCTGAAAGAGCATGGCTTGCATTTTCCAAAAGCTCTCTTGAGCTTTTGTCCGCTGAGGCGCATTTTGCTTCAATTTCTTTTTTTTCTGCTGAGTCTAAACCTCCGACCTGAAGAAGCCCTGCAACAAATAACCTCAAGCCTGCCTCAGTTGGAAGCCTGCCGGCTGATGTATGTGGAGCAAACAAAAGACCTGATACTTCCAAATCAGACATTATACCTCTTATAGAAGAGGGAGATAACTTCCCTCCTAGTCTAGCTGAAATTGTTTTTGAGCCTACTGGCTCACCTGTTTCAACATAAGAGTCAACTATTTGCTGAAAAACTTCTCTTGATCGGTCTCTTAAATCAAAAACTGAATCATTAATTTTTTTAATCATGCTAAATTATATAAGAGTACTTAGGGATTTAAAATCTTTTAATAAAAAGAAAGTTGTTTGTAAACCGCGCAAAATTTTTAATTTTGTATTATAAAATAGCAAGAGTGAACCTTGTAAACCTTTAAATAGGAGAATTTATGCGACCATCTGGAAGAGAACTGAATGAGCTACGAGAGGTTTCATTTGAACTTAACACCTCAAAGCATGCAGAGGGGTCCTGTCTTGTAAAGTACGGAGATACGCATGTTTTTTGTACTGTAACAGTAGAAAATCAGGTTCCAAGTTGGATGCGAGGCACTGGAAAAGGATGGATTACTTCAGAGTATGGGATGCTTCCTCGGTCAACAAATTCTAGAATTCAACGAGAGGCAAAAAAAGGTCAACAGACTGGAAGAACCCAAGAAATTCAAAGATTGATAGGTCGGTCCCTAAGGGCTGTTGCTAATTTAGAAATATTAAGTGATATTCAAATTAAAATTGACTGTGATGTTCTTCAAGCTGATGGAGGAACAAGAACTGCATCAATCTCAGGGGCTTACATTGCGCTTATGCAAGCCTTTAAAAAAATGAAATCTGAAAATATTATAGACCGGTTTCCCATTATTGAACCAATTGCGGCAGTATCATGCGGCATTTATAATCAGAATCTTCTATTGGACCTTGATTATTCTGAAGATTCTCTAGCAAGTTCTGATGCAAATTTTGTCCTTACTGAAAGTGGAAAAATAGTCGAAATACAATGCTCTGCAGAACAAGAAACTTTTTCTGAAGAGCAATTCCAAGGACTATTATCACTAGCAAAAAAAGGCTGCAATGAAATTGTCGATATACAAAAAAAATCTTTGCTATCATTAGGATAATTTATGGAAATTAAAAAAAGGATAATTGATGGCAAGCTCATAATAGCAAGTCACAATACAGGGAAAGTTAAGGAGATATCAGAAATATTAAAACCTTTTAATATCGACTGCATCTCGGCAAAAAAGGTGGGTATTCCCGAACCTCACGAAAATGGATCAACATTTGAAGAGAATTCAAGAATAAAAGCTTTATCAGCAAGCTCTCACTCCCGGCAAATATCCTTAAGTGATGACTCTGGATTATGTGTTAATGCTTTGGGTGGCGAACCTGGTATTTTTTCTGCAAGGTGGGCAGGTCCTGATAAAGATTTCTCAAAAGCATCAAGATTAATCGAAGAGAAATTATTAAATAAAAATAATTTTGCAGCTAAATTTGTTTGTGTTTTAACCCTGGCATGGCCAGACATGTATTCAGAAACATTTAGGGGAGAAGTTAATGGTAGATTGACCTTCCCCCCAAAGGGAAATAATGGTTTTGGATATGATCCAATTTTCATTCCTGATGGTTATGACAAAACTTTTGGAGAAATGAATGAGGAAACAAAAGATATGATTAGCCATCGTTCATTAGCCTTTTCTAAATTGAGAAAGGCTTACCTGACTTGATTTGCTTTGAAGATTTTAAAAATGAAATTGTTCTTTACGTTCATTGGCCCTTTTGTATTTCAAAATGTCCATACTGTGACTTTAATAGTCATGTAGAAAAAAATATTGACTACACTTTTTGGAAAAATGCTTTTTTAAGTAATCTAGATTATGAATTCCAAAGGTTACCGGGCGTTAAGCTCAAAGCAATTTTTTTTGGGGGGGGGACGCCCTCTATAATGAAACCAGAACTTATAAAATCAATCATAAGGAGAGCAAAAAATAATTGGGTACATGAAAGTGAAATGGAAGTTACTATGGAAGCTAACCCTTCGTCACTATGCTCTAATGTCATGAGACAATTTAAAGACGCGGGTGTAAATCGTTTTTCAATTGGCGTGCAGAGCTTTGACGATAAAGAGCTTACATTTCTTGGTAGAAACCATTCTTCTATTGACGCAAAAGAAGTAATATTTAAAGCGCGAGAAATATTTAATCGGATTTCAATAGACCTTATTTACTCACTTCCAAATCATAATAAGAAGTCTTGGAATAAAAAATTATTAAATGCATTTGAACTTCTAAATCAAATTGAATGTAATCACCTATCTTGCTACCAACTTACTATTGAAGATAATACGCCTTTCAAAATTGATTATGATAAAGGTGTATTTAAATTACCGGATGATGACTTATCTTCTGAGCTATATACGCTAACCAATGAAGTTATTACATTACATGGGATGGAACAATATGAGGTCTCTAATTATTCAAGATATAAGGATTATTGTAATCATAATTTACATATTTGGAGAGGTGGAAGTTATGTTGGTATTGGGCCTGGGGCTCATGGAAGAATTCTTAAGAATAAACAATATTATGCTACATTCAAACCAAAATCTCCAAGGGCCTGGGTAAATAAATTTAATGAAAATAACTTTTTTTACTCAAAGGATTATCTAATACCAAGTAAAATTAGAGCACAGGAAATTCTTATTCTTGGCATGAGGCTTAATGAAGGTGTAAACTTGAATAACTTATGTGAAGTATCTGAAACACAAATAAGTAAGATTATTAATATGAAAAAAGTAAATGAGCTGAAAGATAATGGCTATGTTAATCTAAATGACAATAATCTTCATATAACAAGCAAAGGTTTACTTGTACTAAATAATATTATTTCTCAGATAGTAATTTAAGAAAACTAAATTATATTTTTTTATATTATTTAACACCCGAAATCATTAACCATGATCTATGTACACCTTTAGATGGTCCACCAAAGTTTTTATTACCTCTTACTGCCTTTGGTGTAGCGTCCTGGAATCCAACTGTTACTTCTTTGAATCCACTTTTTTCAGCTAGGCTATGAAAGTCTGCTGTAAGTGCACCTTTCCAAAAGGGTTCATAGTTGTATTGTATTTCGTAATCCCCTCTTATCCTTCCCCAAGTATCCATATCATCCATTCGAGAAGGCACTTCTAGGTGCGACATCACACCACCCGGCTTCAAAATTCTCATACATTCATCAAATATTTTTGGAAGAGCCTTGCCTGAGGTTTCATGAAGAACAGCACTTGAGGTTATTAAATCAAATTCGTTGTCAGGAAAGTTTGTTTCTTCTGCATTCTGTTGTGAAAAATGCACCGGTATATTCAATCTTTCTGCTCTAGCGTGAGCATACCTTAACATGCCTTCTCCAACGTCAATTGCAAAAGTTTGGGCTTGAGGAAAGTAGCTAGCTATAGCTAGCGTTGAATGCCCAACTGTACATCCCATGTCTAAAATTTTTAAAGGTTTTATATCCGACCATCTTGAAAAACAGTGAGAAACAATAGTATGCCCTCTAATATCATTCATGTAGCCTCCGTTTCTTCCCATTTGATAGACAACTGCGCCCCTATCAAACAGTGCACCCTGTCGAACATCTTCGCTTCCATATGTGCCATGATAATTACCAGGCATTCTATGGATGTCCCTGGCTGAAATATAATTAGGAACCTCAAATCCTGGATTTGTTGTCAGTGAGCCTTTAGGGTTTTTAATTTTTGCTTTTTTATTTAAATCTTCAATTTGGCGGTCAACACAAGTTCCAACTGCATCCCACATCATATCTTGAGCCACTGAATTCATTGTTAGCCACGCTTGATAAGATGTTTCCTTTTCCATTTCTTTTCTTAATTCTTGATGATTACGTGCAGGTTCCCCCTTCTTTGCTTCAAAGTTAGGTTTAACCTTTTTTTCTAACAGGAGCCTTTGACATGGCTCAATTTTTAGTCCAAGAAAAGCTTTCATATCAACTATAGCAAGTTGCTCTGAAATTTCATCATGATTTGAGACAGGCATCATTGGATGTGGCCGATGAGCGTTCATTTTATTACTCCTAATTCATTGTTAGTCTTTTTCATAAGATTCCATAAAATCATCATATTCTTCTTTAGAGTTTGACTCCATTAAAGCAGCTTCTTCTCTTAATACACGAAAAACTTTGTGGTAAATCCTTTTTCTAAGCTCGGATCGATAACCTAATGATTCATTATCAGTATTATACTCTTCTATATCTTTACCTGAGAATCCACCCTTTTCTTCTGAAACCCTTTCATGAGTATCTAGTCTGTCTCTAAGGATTGCAACTTCAACAGTTAAGGCCATTACCATAGCAAATAGTTGATCATTTCTAGGTCCGTCATGAAAAGGTGAGGGCTTCCCTTTTGGAATCCAAACCTTTTCTTCTTTTTTTTGTCCTGATGAAGCGTAAGACATCATCACCCCCAAAATTTAAAATATTTGATTACCATTATAGAGTAAAAATTTTAAAATACTTATGAAATTTTTGATAATAATTCCCAGCGTTCATCGTTTGGGCCTAAAAATACCGCTGATTTAAATCCTGGATAAATCTCCCTAGGAATATCAAAAAAATTAAGATTAAATTCATCAATATCGTTAACTTCGAAAGTTATCATTGAAATGCCTTGGGGAAAATTATCAGATCTAATCTTATTGATAGAATATTTTCTATCATATTCATCTAATTCAATCTTATTGCCTCTTTCCAGCATAGTTAACACAGAAATATTATATCTATAATTTTGATCTTTATTTTGTGCTGAAGACAATATATCAACAGGAATACTAAGGTTTCCCTGGGATTCTAACATCATTTTTTGAAGATAATATATTTTATTTTTCTGCAAATTATTAACTGCCATGACAACTATAAAAATTCTGCCAATCAAACAGTTTGTTTCAGGGTGATTTATAGCCTGTCTATCCATGCTTGTTGAGGTCAAATACAATACCTCTTGTGCAGGCCCTAAAACCTGCATCGCCTTAATTGATGATTTAGGACTAATCTTCTTTGGAACGCCAATAACCTCAAATGGCGAATGCTTTAGTTTCTCATAAGCCAAATTTACATCTGAGACTACTAACTCTATTGCATTCCAACCTAAATAAGTAAACGGAGGATATTGATTGATTACGGGGTTTTGAACAGCTCTGATGAATACATCTTCTCCATTTTCTGGTGATAATAAAATAAATTCTGAATGCAGTAGTTTATGAAGCCCCCATGAATTGCACATAAGTTTGTCAACATTGGATCTAGCTACAACCTTATAATTTAACCAATTAACGTAACATTCCTCAAAAAATTTAATGTCTGGCACACTAATTGTAGCCATTTTTATTCTCTTAATACCCTTTTTTGATGAAGTCATAGTAATTTTCTATTTATTTTTGTCAAAGTAATATCAATTATTTAATTTTTTTTATCCCAACAAACATGTATTTATAGATATCATTTATAAAGAAAATCTGAAATATGTATAACCATCAAATTGATAAACTAACAGACTATCCATTCAAACGTTTAGATGCTTTATTATCTGGGATTAATCCTCCAAAAGATAAAGTACCAATCATGATGTCTATTGGAGAGCCGCAGCACCCTGCACCAAATATAATTTCTAAAGAATTAAATAAAAACTCTAATCTTTGGAACAGATATCCTTCAGCACGAGGAACAATCGAATTTAGGTCTAGCGTAAAAAAATGGTTATTAAAAAGGTTTGACTTGAATGAGAATTTCTTAAGCATAGAAAAAAATATACTTCCCCTTGCAGGTTCACGCGAAGGGCTTTATATGTCAGCTCAGCTTACGGTTTCGGAAAAGGTCATAGGCAAAAAACCAATAGTGCTTATCCCCAATCCTTTTTATCAAGTATATTTAGGCGCAGCAGTTCTATCAAATGCGTCCGTGCACATGCTAAACCTTAATGATAATAATAATTATCAACCTGAAATCTCTGCACTTGATAGAGAAACTCTCGAAAGGACATCAACCTACTTTATTTGTAATCCCTCAAACCCTCAAGGGACTGTTGCTCCCAAAGAGTATTTAATTAACATAATTAATTTAGCTAGAAGATTTAACTTCACAATTATTTCTGATGAATGCTATTCTGAGATATACACAAAAACCCCACCCCCAAGTTTATTGGAAGCTGCTCATGACATAGGGGAAGGTCTAAAAAATATCATGGTTTTTAACTCTTTGTCTAAAAGATCTAGTGCGCCTGGTCTCAGATCAGGTTTCGTTGCAGGTGATGAACTTTTAATTGAAAAATTTTTTAAACTCCGGTCCCATGCAAGTGCAGTTCAACCGCTTCCTCTTATGGCCGCAGCCACTAAGCTATGGGAGGATGAAAAACATGTGATTGAAAATCGAAACCTTTATAAAGAAAAAATATTTGACGCCATACGGATAATAAATAATAAAGTAAAGTTTAAAACTCCAGAGGGGGGCTTTTTTCTCTGGCTTAATGTAAAAGATGGGTCCAAAGTAGCCCTAGATCTTTGGGGTAAAGCAGGAATAAAAGTACTGCCGGGAAGATTCTTATGTCGACAAGATGAAAATGGTCTTAGCCCTGGAGACGAATATATAAGAGTGGCTTTGGTTAATTCTAAAGCGCAAACAATTGATGCTATAAAAAATATAACTGAAATTCTATCTATTTCAGGGAATTATTAATGAGTAAGGGTCGTTTAATAGGTTCTAAAAATAACTTCTTGCCTCCAACAATATATCTTGCGTTCAAAAATGTATCTGTCTTCATTTTTGGTATTTTGCTTACTTTAGTTTCTATAATACTTTTTGTATCCATAATTACCCACAGCCCCTTTGACCCATCATTAAATTTCCTCAGCGAAAATATCTTAAATAATTTAACAGGCAGCTTTGGGGCAATATTCTCAGACTTAGCACTTCAATTTGTAGGTATTAGCATAATTGTACCTATTTTAAATTTGTTTGCTTGGGGCATTCGTTTTGTACTAATAAAAAAGATTAATATGTTTTTTTATAGACTTGCTCTAGTGCCAATATCCACTATTGCCCTTGCTGCAGGTTTATCTGCTTTTAAACAACCAGAAAATTGGTCATTGTTTTCTGGTCTTGGGGGTTTTGTAGGAACTGTTGTTTTTGATCAATTTTTAAATATCTTAAACGCAGTTGAGAATCCTTTAGTTAGAGATTTCTCCGTTGCTGGTTTTTTATTATTTGGTTTACTAATTTTTTTATGGACTTGGACAATCCCTATTCAAGTTTATTCTTACTTGTTAGGAACAATATATAGTTTTTTAATAAGCATTTTATCTTCATTCAACTATTTGCTAAAAAAAATAACTTCTCTTTTATATATTAACAAATACAAAGATAATGATGAAAACGGAAGTACTTTTGATGTGTACTCTAATCAAAATAAGGACAAATTAAATATTGAAGAATACCCAAGACCTTTTTCTTATCATGAAAATAATAAATTAAATAAAAAAGTAGGTCGACAAGGGTCTTTCCTTTCAGCCTTAAAAAAAGGTTATCAAGCCCCTCCTCTGGAGATATTATCAGCCCCCAAAAAAAAATCTAATAATAAGTTTAACATTTCTTCATTAGAAAAAAATGCGAGAATACTAGAGAATGTTCTGAAAGACTTCGGTGTGAATGGGATAATAGCTCAAGTTAAACCAGGGCCAATTGTGACATTATATGAGCTGGACCCTGCTCCTGGAACAAAAACTTCAAGGGTCGTATCTCTATCAGATGATATTGCAAGATCTATGAGTGCACATTCTGTAAGAATTGCTGTTGTTCCCGGAAGCAAGGTAATTGGTATAGAACTACCAAATGAAAGAAGCGAGGTCGTATATCTAAGAGAAATACTATCTTCAAATGAGTGGATAGGTGCAAATGGAAATTTAAACTTAGCGCTTGGAAAAAACATTAGCGGAGATTCGATTTTATCTGATCTATCTAAAATGCCCCACCTTTTGATTGCAGGAACCACCGGTTCTGGAAAATCAGTAGCGATTAATACTATGATTATCTCTCTTCTCTATAAGCATTCGCCCAATGATGTCCGAATGCTTATGATAGACCCTAAAATGTTAGAATTATCAGTTTATGATGATATCCCTCATCTGTTATCACCTGTGATAACAGAAGCTAATAAAGCAGTTATTGCCTTGAAGTGGGTAGTTAAAGAAATGGAAAATCGTTATAAGCTGATGAGTAGCTTAAGTGTTCGTAATATTGTTGGTTATAATGAACGAATTGAAAGCTCTATTAAATCAGGGAAAACTCTTAAGCATACTTATCAAATAGGCCTTGATCAAAGTACCGGCGAGCCTATCTATCAGGAAGAGGATATAATAAAAGAGAGACTCCCATTTATTGTTGTTATTATTGATGAGATGGCAGATCTTATGCTTGTTTCTGGAAAAGAAGTTGAGGCAGCAGTTCAGAGGTTAGCTCAGATGGCAAGGGCGGCTGGTATTCATGTCATTATGGCCACACAAAGGCCTAGCGTAGATGTTATAACTGGCACAATAAAAGCTAACTTTCCTACCCGGATTTCGTTTCAGGTTACATCCAAAGTTGACAGTAGGACGATCTTAGGGGAACAAGGAGCAGAACAGCTCCTCGGTCAGGGAGATATGTTACATATGGCCGCAGGAGGAAAAATTACTAGAATTCACGGACCTTTTGTTAGTATTGAAGAGGTTGAAAAAATTGTTTCACATTTGAAAAAACAGGGAAAGCCAGAATATTTGGAAACAATTACTGATGAAAATGCTTCCGATATTTCTAATGTACCTGGGTTTACTAATCTTTCTGAAACAAATAGAAGTGATGTTGACGAGCTATTCGACCAAGCAGTTGACTTAGTCTCAAGAGAAAGGAAGGCCTCAACCAGTTTTATTCAAAGATACTTTAGGATTGGGTACAATAGAGCTGCAAGTATTATCGATGAAATGGAAGCACAAGGAATGGTTACCAAGGCCAATCATGTTGGCAAAAGAGAAGTTTTACTTCCAGAATCCAAACAAAATAATTAGATGGTAAAATTGTGATTAATAAAATAAATAATTATTTTTTTCTCTCTACTTTCCTTTTGATGATTGTTATTAAACCTAATTTAGCTCTGACGCAGACAACAGATAATGAAAACCTGATAGAAAAAACATCCGAATATTTAAATAATATCGACACTTTGACATCAAAATTTATTCAAATTGATCAATATGGAAATTCCTTAACTGGAATTCTTTTCATAGAAAAACCCGGTAAAATGCGTATAGAGTATGATGAACCAGAACAGATTCTTATTGTTGTTGACGGTTATTACTTAATATATGTTGATAAAGAAATTGATCAGGCTACTTATATTGATATTGATGATACACCAGCTAAGTATCTCCTTGATCCAAATTGGTCATTTGGTTCCGACGAAGTCGAAATTTATCACACTATAACTGATGGGGATTTAATAAGCATTTTTGCAAGACCCTCTGACAAAAACAGCAAAGAAAAAATTAAATTTGTTTTTAAAGATAACCCGCTTGAACTTAGACAATGGGAAATATTAGACCAGAAAAAAACATCTATAACTGTTACTCTTTATGAAGTAGAGCTTAATAAAGACTTAAAGTCCGATCTTTTTAAATATGAAGAATACGATTTATTTGATAAAGACTAATAATTCAGAATCTCAATTGTACATTTCTTTAAAAATATATAAGTAATAAATATTAAATTTTATTAACAAAATAATAGATTATTAGAGAAGAAAGATTAATAATATAAGAATAAACTCGTAAACCTAAACTTTCTTAGTAGGGGATAAAATGGCCAACAATATAAACTCATGGCATGGGACAACAATTCTTTCAGTTAGAAAAGATTCAAAGGTAGCAATCGGTGGAGATGGCCAAGTTACACTTGGTCAGCAAATTATTAAATCTAATGCTAAAAAAGTTAGGCAACTTTCAAATGGTAAGGTTATTGCAGGTTTTGCGGGCGCTACTGCAGATGCCTTAACTCTTTTTTCAAGACTTGAAGCTAAGTTAGAGCAACACCCTGATCAGTTAACCAGAGCATGCGTAGAACTTGCAAAAGACTGGAGAACTGATAGGTACCTAAGGAGACTAGAGGCTATGATGGCAGTAGCGGATAAGCAAACATCTCTTGTTCTTACGGGAACCGGGGACGTTTTAGAACCAGAGGATGGACTAATTGGCATAGGCTCAGGAGGGGCTTATGCTCTTGCGGCAGCAAGAGCTTTAATAGATCAAGAAAAGCTAAAAGCTATAGACATTGTAAAAAAATCAATGCGGATTGCTTCTGAAATATGTGTTTATACAAACAACAATTTAGTTATAGAAAGTTTATAACCCATGACCTCCTTTTCACCTCGAGAAATTGTCTCCGAACTAGATAGATATATCATCGGCCAAAAAGATGCGAAGAGAGCTGTTGCAATAGCTTTAAGAAACAGATGGCGTAGACAACAACTAGATGAAAGCCTAAGGGATGAAATTGTTCCGAAAAATATACTCATGATTGGGCCAACCGGCGTTGGTAAAACAGAAGTTGCAAGAAGATTAGCAAAATTAGCAAAAGCTCCTTTTTTAAAAGTTGAAGCTACGAAGTTTACAGAAGTCGGCTATGTTGGGAGAGATGTTGAAAGCATAGTACGCGACCTGCTAGAAATATCTATTACTCTTGTTAGGGAGAATATGAGAAAAAAAGTAAAAGCTAAAGCAGAGATTTCGGCTGAAGAAAGAGTTTTAGACGCATTAGTAGGTAAAACAGGTAGTGCCTCTACCAGAGAAAATTTTAGGGCAAAACTCAGAAATGGTGAGTTAAACACAAAAGAAATAGAAATAGAAGTTTTTGATAATAATCCCTCGGGGATGCCATCACTAGATATACCTGGTATGCCCGGTGCACAAGTGGGTATGATAAATTTAAACGATATGCTTGGTGGTGTTTTAGGTAGTAGAAAGAAAAATAAGAAAACATCTGTTGAAAATTCTTATGAGATATTAATCAAAGAGGAGAGTGATAAACTACTAGATGAGGATAGTATTATTTCCGAAGCAAAAAATTTATTAGAAAATAATGGTATTGTCTTTATAGATGAGATAGACAAAATTTCAGCAAGAAGTGATTTAAGAGGAGGAGATGTATCAAGAGAAGGTGTACAACGTGACTTACTTCCCTTAATTGAAGGAACCACTGTCTCGACAAAATATGGTGCTGTCAAAACTGACTTTATATTATTCATAGCTTCCGGTGCATTTCATGTCTCAAAACCATCTGACTTGATACCTGAGCTTCAAGGTAGACTCCCAATAAGAGTAGAGCTGGAAGCATTAAACAAAAGAGATTTTATAAGAATACTTACTGAAACAGAGGCCAGTCTCATTATTCAATATACAGCGCTATTACAAACAGAAAATATTGAATTAAAATTTACAGATGATGCGATAGAATCCATTTCCACATTAGCAGAGGAAATTAATAAAAACGTTGAAAATATTGGAGCAAGAAGGCTTCATACAGTAATTGAAAAACTTCTCGAAGAAATTAGTTTTAGTGCGACTGATAAAGAAGGGGAAAAAATAAAAATAACTAAAGAATTTGTTGAAAGTCAGTTAGGCGAACTGTCTAAGAAAGGCGATCTAAGTAGCTTTATATTATAAAATTCATTTTTTATTTTTTCTTATTAGGACATAAAATGCACCATCTCCGCCGTCTTTCTTGTGGGCTCTAGAAACTGCGATAATAAGAGGCCTAATAGGAGTCTCGTTTAACCATTCTGGGAATTGATTTTTAATTTTTCCTTTTCCATTAGGATTTCTAATTCCTTTACCAGTAATGATTAATACGCACTTTAAATCATTTTTATGTGATCGAATTAAAAAGTCCCATAATGCAGAATATGCTTCCACCAAAGTTAGTCCATGAAGATCAAGTTTTGCTTCAACATTAAACTGTCCCCTCTTGAGCTTAATGAATGTTCTTCTATCTGTATCACCAATTTCGTTTATTTCAATTTTTCTAAAACTATTCCTAGAAATATTATTTTTATTTCCTTCTGCTATAAATTTAGGTTTTTTAAATTTATTTAACTTTTTTACATTGGATACTGAAAAACTTTCATTTCCTAAAGAAAAAGATTCCACATCTGAAACAATCTGCTTCCATAGTTCTTTCTCATCAGATGTAAGGTTTCTATGTTTATTTTTATTCATCTGTATTTCCATAATTCCTAAAAAATGAAATCCTTAATTTAATTTTGTGTTCTTTGGAAGGAATATAAAATATCGTCCCTTTGATTTCATCCGTCCAGCCTTATAAAATGCATTTTCTCCTTTACCCCAAAAATAATCACCTCTGACTGGGCCTTTTATTGCGGCACCAGTATCTAAAGCAACTACAAGTCGATTTATTTTCTCTTGATCTGGTCCTCTGGTCTCCAGCCATACCGGCGCTCCATAGGGTATAAACTTAGGATCTATCGCCAAACTTCTCATTGGAGTTAGCGGAATACCAAAAGCCCCAATGGGTCCATCTTTTCCCGTCCAACGAAAAAAAATAAATCTAGGGTTTTGGTCCAGAAGTTCAGAAGATAGGTCTGGATTATTTTTTAACCATTTTACTATTTCAGGCATTGATGTCTGATTTTTTTCAATCACTCCTTCTGAAAGAAGAATACTCCCTATACCTTTAAAGTTCCTTCCATTATTTTCAGCGTAACCAATTCTCTTATAGGAGCCGTCTTGGAATTTTATAATTCCGGATCCTTGTATATGTAACAAATGTGCATCAACAATGTTCCTAACCCAAACCAAGACCTGGGCTCTTTTATAAAACTCTGGGTTTAGTTTTATTGTTCTCCTGTCATCATATGGAACTAACTGATTTCTAACAACTTGCCCAACCAGCTTTGGACTTGAATCCGGTAACTTAAAGGCTCGATTGTCGAGTTTAATTATATCTTTTGGAACAGCATATAAAGGCACATTGTATTCAGAACTTTTAGTAAAGGATCCCTCTAGCACTATTTCAAAATAACCTGTAAAAGTACCTTCGTAATTATTTTTAAAAGATATAGAAAAAGGGGAAAAGTTTGACTCTATTATATTCCTAATTTCATGATCATTATTTTTTGATTTTATATTTTTTATTTCCTGACAAGCATCCTTCCAACTGGTTATTGATAAGCCATAGCTATTTTCATATTTCATTGAACCTAGTTTTTCACAAGCTTTCTTAATTAAGGGTAAAACTTCGTTAACCTCATCTATTTCCCAACCGTTTAAGTNTTTAAATTTGATTTTTTTATAAAGAATATCTTTTTGCTTTTTTGTGGCTTTATTGTTTTCTGTTTCCGGAATAGATAAATCAACTGTTGGAGATTCTATGACTGCAAATTCTTTTTCTACAGGAAAATATATAGCCGCAACCAGTAAGCCAAAGGAAAAGCCCACAAAAGATGAAACTAAAAGTGGTAATGTTTTACCTTTGATCAGAAAGTAAATTATTTTCTTAAAGAAAAATTTTTTCAAGTGCTAGCCCAAGCTTTTTGTTGATGCTAACTCCCAGTTAGGATCCTTGTCATTAAGACTTTTATGGAAAGTCCACTGATCTTTATAACTCTCGATTTGATCTGGATCACCTTCAATTAATTTACCATCTTGAGAATTGATGAGGTTCACTTGTTCACTTATGAACTCTAAGGTTATTGAAGCTAAAGAGTCTTTAACACCGATACTAATAATTTTTGAAACTTCTACTTTTATAATCTTAGTCTCTAGCACCTCACAAGCTTCTTCCCTCTCATTGATTGAAGTCATAAAGGCATTAAAAACATCTTTTGAGAGTAAACTATCTAGTGTGTCTGTATCTTTTTTTGAAAATGCATAAAGAATAATTTCAAAAGCTTTTACAGCTCCTGAATTAAATTCATCAATGTTAAAACTAGGGTCGAGATTAAGTATTTCACTTATTCCCGTATTAATTCCACTATTTGAATGATTTTTCTCGTCTTCATGCTCGTAAGCTTGAGATTCATCATTTTTGTTTATGCTAACTACTTTTTCTGATGAAAAAGTTTTTGGCCCCTGTTCATGGCCTGTTCTTCGCCCAAGACTACTTCTTAATCTTAAAACTAAGAATCCAGCTACCATTGCTAACAAAATTATATCTATAAACTGAAAACTATCCATAATTTTAAAACCGATTTTCTAAAAAAATAATATGCAGTCTTATCACAAAAAATTTTACATTATTTGATTAAAGTAATTTATAATATCAACTTTAAATTACAATCATAGCTTAACATAGGCTTTTAAACGATTAAGAGCAAGCATGCACAAGTTTCTTTTATTATTTTTTATATTATTACCTTTTTTAGAATTATATTTATTCCTTAAAATTGCTTCGCTAACCGGTTTTACCTTTTCATTCATAATGCTTTTTTTTACATGTGGAATAGGTTTATATATTCTAAAATTTTGCAGTTTTACAGGTTTTTTTAACATTACTGATCAAATTAAAGAGGCTAAAAATCATACAAAGAAAATTTTTAAGCATATTTGCATAATGATTGGTGGAGTACTTTTGGTATTTCCAGGTTTTTTAACNGCTTTTATTTCATTATTTATTTTCTTACCTTTTTTTCAGAATATTTTGTATAAAACTCTTAGCTCACAATTTTTTAATATGATGAATCAAAATATGAATGCCTCAAATAGAAAGAGTCAGGTAATCGACGTTGATTATGTTACCTTAGATGAAAAAAAATAGAATTTGTACGAATTCACCACATAACCCGAGAATGATATGATAGAAAATAAAATAAACGAAAATGAAGAAGGGTTTACAGTTAAAGACCCAGTTGCTCCTATTGAGCTATTAGCTCAGTATGTAAAAGACTTATCATTTGAAACACCAAGCGCCCCTCAAATTTTTCAGGATCTTCGGGAGAACATGCCAGACATCCCCGTAGAGATTGAATGCGAAACAGAAGAGATCAAGGAAAATCAACACGAAGTAATTTTAAGAATTCATTCAGAAGCCACGATTGCACAAAAAACTGTATTTATACTAGAGCTTTCATACGCAGCAGTTATTAAAGTTGGCAGTATTTCAGATGAGCACATTAAACCTATGTTGCTAATAGAAACACCTAGACTACTGTTTCCTTATGCAAGAAAAATCGTTTCAGATATAACTGTTCAAGCAGGTTTTCCACCTCTAATGTTACAGATAGTTGATTTTAAAGAAATATATCTAAAGAAATATGCTTCAGCAGCAGAAAGAGCTAACAGTTAATATGACTTAATAATTCCAGAGAGAGTTAATTATTTTTTCTTTAATAAATTTTTTATGATTATTAAGTTCGTCAGTCGATAGAGAAAAATTTCTGCTGGTTCGCTGAAGGGGCTTACTTTCTATATCATCAGTAAATTTCACTTCACCTCTTTCTGAATTGGAAACATCTAATGCCCCCTGCCTCCCGCCACATAGCTCCAGATATACAGAGGATAATAAAGATGCATCAAGTAATGCCCCATGTTTAGACCGATCTGATAAATCAATCTTAAATCTTTTACATAATGCGTCTAGACTTACAGATGAACCGGGAAATTTTGCTCTAGCAACTTTCACAGTATCAATCACTTTATTCAGCTCGATATTATCTTTACCTATGATTTCAAGTTCTGCCATTATGAACTTGATATCAAAATTTGCATTATGAGCAACAATTGTTGAATTTGAAATGAAATCTAGAAAATCATCAGAGATCTCTTTGAACTTTGGCTTATCGGATAAAAACTCACTAGACAGTCCATGAACATTCTGCGCTTCCTTAGGAATGTCCCTTTCTGGATTTATATATTTATGAAATGTTTTTCCTGTTGGTAACTTATTCCATATTTCAATGCAACCAATTTCAACAATCCTATGACCTTTCGATGGATCCAAACCAGTGGTCTCAGTATCTAGAATTATTTCTCTCATACTTTTATCTTATCTTTCTTTTTAAAAATTTTATTTTGTTTAATACAAATCGCTTTCCAAGTCCACTTTGTATAATCTGAGTGCTTTTCTGTCTTTTTATTATATCTGGCATTTGTGAGTTTAAAATATTGATGAATCTATCATTTGTCATTCCCTTTCTTCTAATCACCCTTTGCCTCTGAATAAAACTAGGCGCTGTTACAACAAATATATTTAGGTGTGAGCTTTCTTCTTTTTTTTCCAGAAAAAGAGGTATATCTAGAACAATTGCTTTTGATCTTTTAACCCTGTGAGATTTTATAAATCTTTCTCTTTCTTTCTTAATGAGAGGATGAATTATTTTTTCAAGTTTTCTAAGAGCATTAGCGTTCGAAAAAACGATCTTTCCTAATGCTTTACGATCAATTTTATTATCTTTAATAACACTGGGGAAGTTTTCCTTAACCATTTTGTAACCGTTTGTATCAGACTCTACTACCTTTCTTGCAGAGAAATCAGCATCAAAATAAGGATAACCTAGATGTCTAAAAAGAGATAGTGTTGTCGACTTGCCCATACCAATTGAGCCAGTAATTATAATTATTTTAGTTGCGTTAATTTTACTTTTTTTTCTAAGTCGATTATTTTTTTTCATTTAAGAGATCTTTTAAGAATAGCATTGTTTCTTCATCTGCTTCTGGTTGCTTTCCAAACCAGATTTCGAAACCTTTCAAAGCTTGGAACATCAACATACCGAGACCTCCAATAAACCTTATTTGGTTCTTTTTTGCAGACTTTATTAATTCGGTCTCTAATGGTGTGTATACTAAATCATAAACGATAGCCTTTTTTTTCATTATGCTTGTATCTATTTCCAATGAAGGCTGACCTTTCATACCTAAGGATGTAGAATTTATTAACATATCGCAATCTTCTACGATGTCCGCTAGATTGTTCCAGTTTACAATTTCTATTCCTTTATCAATTTCCTCTTTAATTAGATATGGTTTCTCTATAGATCTATTAATGATTCTTTTCGTTTTAATGTTTTTATTTTTGAGGGCTGCAACCACTGCTCTTGATGCTCCACCTCCTCCCAGAATTACTACGTTATTTACGTCATTTTCCCATTCCGGTACTGCACTATCCAAATTTTTAACGAAACCGTATACATCTGTGTTTTCTGCGCTAACCTCACCTTCTGTATTAATTGATATTGTATTTACTGCACCAATATTTGCACCAATCTCGCTAACGTTATCAACATATTTAATAACCTCTTCCTTAAACGGTATCGTAACATTAGCACCTGAGAAACCTAATGTCTTCAGTGACTCTATTGATTTTCCTACTTCATTTTTATTAATTAACATGGGTATATAATAACCATCAATTGCATACCTTTTGATCCAAAAGCCATGAAGGTTAGGAGACAATGAATGTGCTATGGGATTACCCAAAACTCCAGCTAGTCTTATTCTCTTTGGTTTTCTCATTAAAAGTCTTCTTAATTTTTTTTGGAATTATATAGCTGTATTATAGATGCAGCAGTTTCCTCTATCGATTTACGTGTCACATCTATTACAGGCCACCCTTTTTGTCTAAATAATTTTCTGGAACTTGCTACTTCCTCTTTTACATATTGCATATCAGCATAATCTATGTGCCTGTCTTCATTCATTAGCTTTAGTCTATTTTGTCTTATGTCTGAAAGGTTTTTGGGATCGCATACTAACCCAATAAAAAAAGTGTCCGGATTTAAAAATGCCTCCGAAGGACTAGGTTGACCGGGCACTAAAGGAATATTTGCTACTTTAAAGCCTCTGTTAGCTAGATACATGCAAGTTGGGGTCTTAGAGGTTCTTGAGACTCCAACAAGGACAATATCTGCATTACCAACCATAGATATCCTCTGGCCATCGTCATAATCCATTGCAAATTGAATAGCTTTTATTCTTTCGAAATAATCTGCATCTAAATTGTGCTGTCTTCCTATCTGGTGAACTCCTTTAGATTTGAAAGCATTATCCATGATGTTTAGAATTGGATCTAAAACAGATATATATGGAACCCCAAGTTCTTTACACCCTTTTTCAAGTTGAACTTTCATTTTTTGGTCCACTAAAGTAAACACAACAATTCCTGGTGCGTCGGCTATTCTTAATAACGTTTCTTTCATTTGTCGTTCTGTTCTAATCAGCCACCACTCGTGTTGTGTTACAGATTCTTTTTCATATTGTACGAGGCATGCCCTTACGACTCCACTTACTGTTTCGCCTGAAGAATCTGATATAAGGTGTATATTATGTTTTCTTAGCATTTTTTTTTATCTTTAATAGTTTGTGGACAAGAAATTTTTTTACGATTTTAGCTTTCTTTTGAACGTTTTTCTATTTTTCGACACACTTTTTCCCCTGTTGGTTTTTTGGATAGTAATTGTGTTAATTATGTTAGTTTATTAATATTTAGATTTTAATCCTTTATTATCATAATCTTAATCTTTATTTTATTGTAATTTTATTTACTCTTTATTTTTTTTCTCTTTATATTTTTTTATCCTATATTTCCACATTAACAACAACTACAACATCTATATATATATTAGTAATAGTATTAGTTTAGTTTAAAAAAATTTCATTGACAGATAATATTTTGTTCTGTAACGGTATATAAATTACTTCTCTCTCCTATTATGTTCTACTCTCCAATTCATTTAATAACTTCAAAAAAATAAATCGTGCATTTAAAAGAGTTAAAAAAGAAATCTCCTCCTGAGCTGCTTGCTTTTGCAGAGAGTATGGGTATTGAAAATGCTTCAAATCTTAGGAAGCAAGATATGCTATTTTCAATCCTAAAAAAGTTAGCCGAAAATGAACAAGCTATCGTCGGTGATGGTGTTCTAGAAATCCTCCAAGACGGTTTTGGTTTTTTACGATCACCCGAATCCAACTATCTATCAGGACCTGACGATATATATGTTTCACCGAACCAAGTTAGAAGGTTTGGGTTGAGGACAGGTGATACAGTTGAAGGAGAAATTCGTGCCCCAAAAGACGGCGAACGATATTTCGCTTTGTTGAAATTAAATAAGGTTAATTTTGAAGATCCAGAATCTGTAAGACATAGAATAAACTTTGATAACCTGACACCGCTCTACCCAGAGACCAAACTTGAAATGGAGTTAGATGACCCTAAGGCTAAAGATATTACAGGAAGGGTAATAGAAATCGTCTCCCCACTAGGTAAAGGACAACGAGCATTATTAACTGCGCCACCTAGAGCAGGTAAGACAGTAATGTTACAAAACATTGCACATTCAATCGCAAAGAATCAGCCAGAAGTATACTTGATTGTTTTACTCATCGACGAAAGACCAGAAGAAGTTACTGACATGGATAGAACAGTAAATGGAGAAGTAGTAAGTTCAACATTTGATGAACCAGCGTCTAGGCATGTACAAGTTGCAGAGATGGTTATCGAAAAAGCGAAAAGATTAGTTGAGCATAAAAGAGATGTTGTTATTCTTTTAGATTCAATAACTCGTCTAGCAAGAGCATATAATACCGTTGTCCCATCATCGGGAAAAGTCCTTACGGGGGGTGTAGATGCAAATGCTTTGCAACGACCTAAGAGATTTTTTGGAGCAGCAAGAAATGTGGAGGAGGGAGGTTCCTTGACAATTATTGCTACCGCCTTAATCGAAACGGGAAGCAGAATGGATGAAGTTATTTTTGAAGAGTTCAAGGGAACAGGTAATTCTGAGATAGTTATGGAGAGAAAACTAGCCGATAAAAGAATATTCCCTGCGATAGATATTCAAAAATCTGGTACAAGAAAAGAAGAGCTTTTAGTTGAACAGACATACTTGTCTAAGATGTGGATGCTTAGAAGAATTCTAGACCCAATGGGAACACAAGACGGAATGGAGTTTCTAATAGATAAACTTAAAGAATCAAAAAATAACGATGATTTTTTCGAAAGAATGAACCAGTAGGTATATCATGGAACTGTTAAAACAGTAGACCCATGTGTTAACCTGTTTTCTAGATCAGTATGTGATTGTACGCAATCTTCAAGCGGATAAGACTGGACAACATCAGAGACAATATCTTTATCCCTTATTAGTGAAAATATTCTCGAAAAAGCCTCCTTTAAACTATTCCTATCGTTTGTATAATCGAGAAGTGTGGGACGCGTTACAAAAAGGGAACCTAAAGGACCAAGAGAACTAACGTCTAGATCTGGAGCAGGACCAGAGGCGTTACCAAAGGAAACCATAAGGCCTTTCCTTTTTAGACACTTTAGAGAATCGTGAAAAGTACTTTTACCAACACCATCATAAACAACAGAAACCCCCTCGCCATTAGTTATTTTCATAACCTCATCTAAAAAGTTATTTTGCCTATAGTTGATTATGAAACTACAACCGTGATCTAGAGCAAGTTTAGCCTTTTTTTCAGAACTCACAGTACCAATAACGGTAGCACCTAGAGATTTAGCCCACTGACAAAAAACTAGACCAACGCCACCTGCAGCAGCATGAAAAAGAACAATATCCTTACTTGATAGGCAATAGAGTTTTTCAACTAAATACCAAACAGTAAGAAACCTTAATACAGAGCCGGCAAGGTCTTCATTTTTTATATATTTAGGAACCTTAAAGAGTGTACTATGGGGCATTATTCTCTCAGAACAGTAAGAACCGATAGGGCCATTACCGTAACAAACTCTGTCACCTTCCTTAAAATCTTCAACACCCGAACCAATTTCTGTAACATAACCTATTGCTTCCATACCAGGTGTAAAATACTCCGTATTAATAGGGTAAAGACCAGATCGGTGGTAAGTATCAATGAAATTTACACCAATAAGCTCATGTTTAATCTTCACAAGACCCTCACCAGGTTTGCTGATGCTTTCTTCTGAAATTTGCATTACGTCAGGGGCGCCTCTTGCTTTTATAATTACTTTTTTTGACATACTATTAACCTCTAACTTATGAAATTGATTTATGATCTAAGAAACATGAAGGAATAGATCTTTGATAATTAATGATACAATATATGCACTCGCTACACCATCAGGAAAATCGGGTGTAGCAATAATTAGAATTTCAGGAAATGCAGCAAAAAAAGTTTTTAATTTTTTTCACATCATTGAAAAAAAAGAAAGGGTACTATTTAAGACAAAAATTACTTCGCCAAAAAACAAAGAAATCATAGATGAGGCACTTGTCGTATATTTTAATTCTCCGCATAGTTTNACGGGAGAGGATATCGTAGAGCTCCATGTTCATGGGAGTAGCGGTGTTATTGCAGAAATACTTTCGGTTCTGTCAACAATCCCAGAATATAGAATCGCCAACCCTGGAGAATTTACTAAAAGGGCCTTTCTATCTAATAAACTTGATCTGACACAGGTAGAAGCACTCGCAGATTTAATTGAAGCTGAAACACAAGAACAAGTATATCAAGCAAATAGACAAATTCAGGGCCAGTTAAAAAAAACATATAATAACTGGAAAAAAGGCCTATTAAATTCTTTGGCAAAAGTAGAGGCAATGATAGATTTCCCAGAAGAGGACCAAAGTATACCGGAGCAATTAAATTTTCTTGATAATCTTAGCATCATTAAAGATGAGATTTCACAAGCTTTAAACTCTAAAACTGGTGAGATTATTAAAAATGGTTTAACAATTTGCATAATTGGCCCACCAAATGCTGGAAAATCTTCATTAATTAATTATTTAAGTAAGAAAGAAACAGCCATTGTTTCTAGCCAACCAGGTACAACAAGGGATGTTGTAGAGGTACATCTGAACCTATTTGGGTATTCAGTAGTTTTTGCGGATACAGCTGGCATAAGACAAACACAAGATTTGGTTGAAAAAGAGGGGGTTAAAAGAGCTATTAAAAGAGCGGAAGATGCAGAGATAACTGTCGCAGTTTTTGACGGAGATATTTATCCAGATTTAGATAAAGAGACGCTAGCAAACATAGATAAAGAGACAATTATTTTGGTTAATAAATCTGATAAGTTAACAAACAAAAATATAAAATTAAAAAATACTCTATTACATAAAAAAGATATTATTTTTATTTCTGTAAAAGAAGAGCTTGGAATAGATCAGCTTTTAGATAGAATAAACTTTAAAATAAATGAGATATTCAGTTTACAAACATCTATTGCTCCCTTAACTAGAGAACGACAAAGAGAAGCATTGTTGTTATGTCTGGAGTATATTGTTTCTGCTGCTCGGGGAGAAGAGCCAGAGTTGGTTGCCGAAGATTTGAGATTATCTTTAAGAGCGCTTGGAAAACTTGTTGGCGAAGTAGACATTGAAGATGTTCTCGACAAACTTTTCTTTGATTTTTGTATAGGTAAATAAACTATTATCAATTGTGAAAAATATGGATAAATACGATGTTATTGTCATAGGAGGTGGCCATGCCGGCACAGAAGCAGCAGCTGCTTCTGCAAGATTTGGAGCAAAAACATTACTGATTACTAATAATCAAAAAAATATAGGTGTAATGTCCTGTAACCCGGCAATTGGCGGGCTTGCAAAAGGACACCTTGTGAGAGAGATCGATGCTTTAGATGGAATTATGGCCAAAGCTATTGATAAAGGTGGAATTCAATTTAGAACTCTAAACGAATCTAAAGGGCCGGCCGTACGTGGGCCAAGGGCTCAGGCTGATCGAGTCTTGTACAAAGAAGCCGTACAGAAGCTTTTGAAGGAAATAAAAAATTTATCAATTTATGAGGATACTGTTGATGATCTTATTATTGATCATGAACTAAAAACAGTTACTGGGGTTATTACCGCCGCAGGTGTTCATGTATCTTGCAAATCGGTGGTTTTAACAACAGGTACTTTTTTGAAAGGCGTAATACATTGTGGTAAGGAACGTCTCTCGGGAGGTAGAATTGGTGACAAATCTGTTTATGGACTATCTAACACATTGAAAAAATTGAATTTTATGATAGGAAGGCTTAAAACGGGTACACCTCCCCGCCTTGATGGCGATACCATAAACTACTGTATATTAGATGAACAGCTCGGTGATTTTACACCCAAGCCTTTTTCTTTTTTAAATGAAAAAATAACAAATAAACAAATTGCTTGTCATATAACTAATACTACAATTGATACTAAAAAACTTATCTTGAAAAATAGAAACCTTTCTCCAATTTACAACGGACAAATTGAAAGCAGCGGCCCAAGATACTGTCCATCCATTGAAGATAAAGTCGTAAGGTTCTCCCAAAAGGATACTCATCAGATATTTCTAGAACCAGAGGGATTAACGACAAATATTGTATACCCGAACGGTATATCAACTAGTTTACCAAGGAAAATACAGAACCTCTTAATTAAAACTATTCCAGGATTAGAAGAGGCGATTATTCTTCAGCATGGGTATGCTATTGAATATGATTACGTAGATCCCAGAGAGCTTCATGCATCTCTTGAAACAAAAAAAGTAAATTCTCTATTTTTTGCAGGTCAAATTAATGGAACCACTGGTTATGAAGAAGCAGCCGCTCAGGGCCTTATAGCTGGTTTAAATGCTGCAAGGCTGGCAGGTGAGAGTGAGGCAATAATTATTGATAGATCTGAGGCGTTTATTGGTGTCATGATAGATGATTTAACTACTAAGGGAACAAAAGAACCATATCGTATGTTTACCTCTAGAGCTGAATACAGATTAAGGCTTAGGGCAGACAATGCTGATCTAAGGCTTACAAAAAAAGGTGTTGAATATGGGTGTGTGGGCAGTTCTAGGGAAAAGATTCATGACAAAAAACTCAACAATCTCAAGTTAGGTCTACGATTGCTTGAAGAGCTCAATATTTCTCCCTCTCAGCTTAAGGCAAAGGGCTTCAAAATTAATCAGGATGGAGTAAAAAGGTCAGCGAAACAGCTTCTAGCACAAAAAGGTATTGGTTTAGAGGGTGTAAAGATATTATGGCCAGAGGTAAACATGGTTGATAAAGATGTACTGGACCAAATTGAGATACATGAGAAATATAGGGGTTATATTGAAAGACAAGATGCAGATATTAGGGCATTCAGGAGAGATGAATCATTAATGCTGCCAAAATCACTTAATTATTCTATGATCGGCGGCCTCTCAACGGAGGTTTTGCAAAAATTATCCTATGCTCAGCCAAGAACTCTCGGCGCAGCATCAAGGATACCTGGCATAACGCCAGCAGCGCTTACTGCTCTTTTGAGATATGTAAAAAAACCCTTAAAACCGAATAATTCCCCTAATAAAACAGTATAATTGTTTCACGTGAAACATCACCTACATAATTTAGATGGAAAAATGTTTCACGTGAAACAAGATTCATTTACCAGCATTGAATTCTGCAGAATTTTCTCAACCTCAGATGCAGTTGTATCTAATCTTAAGGAATTGGAGAAAATTCTCCTAACTTGGAATGAAAATATGAATTTAATATCAAAGTCCACTTCCTCAAGCATATGGTGGAGGCACATAGCTGACTCTGCACAAATTTTTAAATTTTTCCCAAATAAATCGAAAGTTCTAATTGATTTAGGGTCTGGCGCGGGTTTTCCAGGTCTAGTCCTTTCTATAATGGGTTTCCCAGAGGTTCATTTAGTTGAGTCGGTTGGAAAGAAGGCAAATTTTTTAAAACATGTAATAGATACACTAAATTTGAATGCGTATGTGCATAATTTAAGGATTGAGGAATTGAAACCATTGAAAGTAGATATTGTAACTTCTAGGGCCCTTGCTTCTCTGGATAAATTACTCCATTTATCAGGAAAATTTGTTGGGGATAAAACCCTTCAGTTTTACTTCAAGGGACATAGATATAATACAGAACTTGAAGAAGCTAAAAAAAAATGGGCTATTGATTTTAAATCATATAAAAGTTTTACTAATACAACATCTAGGATCATAGAAATTAAAAAAGCCAAGCTTATAGGTAATTAATATGTCAAATGGGCTAAGAATAATATCTATTTCAAATCAAAAAGGCGGAGTTGGAAAAACTACGACAGCTGTTAACCTTGGAACAGCATTAGCTGCAGTTGAGAAAAAAGTATTACTTATTGACTTAGATCCTCAAGGGAATGCTTCTACTAGCCTGGGCATTCCTGCAAATCAGAGAGAAATTAACATTTATCAAATGTTAATAGGTCAACTCAATGTTTCAGAGGTCATAAAAAATACTTCTGTTCCTAATTTAGATATTTTGCCTTCAGGAATCGATTTAGCTGGGGCTGAGCTTGAGCTTATTGATGTTGATGAGAGGGAGTTTTGTTTAAAAAAAAGATTAACAAGTAATTCCATCAATTATGACTTTAT
The DNA here is from genome assembly GCA_002691085.1 of Rhodospirillaceae bacterium. Classification (GTDB taxonomy): domain Bacteria; phylum Pseudomonadota; class Alphaproteobacteria; order Rhodospirillales; family Rhodospirillaceae. The sequence goes on from NZGX01000021.1 coordinate 42,350, forward strand.
TTTGATAGATTGCCCTCCTTCCTTGGGTCTTTTAACCTTAAATGCACTGGTTGCATCGAGTGGGGTTTTAGTTCCTCTTCAGGTTGAATTTTTAGCTTTAGAAGGTCTTAGCCAACTTGTTAGGACTATCGAAAGAATTAAAAATAGTTACAATAAATCATTAAATATTCAAGGCATTGTTCTTACAATGGCAGATAAAAGAAATAAGCTTTCTGATATGGTAGAGAAAGATGTCAGGAAATTCTTTGGTGAAAAAGTTTATAAAACAGTAATACCAAGAAATGTAACAATATCAGAAGCCCCATCACACGGAATGCCTGTATTAATATATGATTTACAATCCAGGGGTGCAAGATCTTATCTTAGTCTCGCTAGTGAAGTTCTCAAAAGGGAAGAAATTCTTTAATTATGGCAAACAAAAACACGAAAAATAGTTTGGGAAAAGGTTTGGATGCACTATTTAATGAGGGAGCCAATGACTCATCATCGCATATGTCTATCGATGCTAGCTCTAAATCCCAAGATTTAAATATTTTACCAATTGATAAAATTTATCCATCTTCTTTACAGCCAAGAAAATACTTTGATGAAAGTAAAATTATTGAACTAGCTTCTTCAATTCAGGAAAGAGGATTGCTTCAGCCATTACTGGTGAGAGAAAGAAAAGATGGAAACTATGAAATTATAGCAGGTGAAAGAAGGTGGAGAGCTTCACAGTTAGCTAAAATTCATAATCTTCCTGCAGTGATAAAAAATCTATCAGATACAGAAGTACTTGAGGTTGCACTTATAGAAAATCTTCAGCGCTCAGATCTTTCTCCTATTGAGGAGGCCGAAGGTTACCAGAAACTAATTAACGACTTTAGTCACAATCAAAACGATATAGCAAAACTAGTTAGTAAAAGTCGTTCACATATTGCTAATTTATTAAGACTTCTAAACTTACCCGTTCAAATAAAAAAATATTTAGAAGATGGAAAAATATCAATGGGTCACGCAAGGGCGTTAATTGGCGTGGACGACTCATTAGACATTGCTAAAATTATTATTGCTAAGGGACTATCAGTTAGGGCAGTTGAAAAAATTATTTCGATTAAAAGTAATAAAAGAAATAATAATATTTCTAAAGAAAAAATAAAAAAGGATGTGAATACATTAGCAATCGAGAAACAGTTACAAGATACACTCGGATTAAAAGTCAATATTAAATTTAATGGAAAAGGAGGTAGTCTAACTTTTTACTACTCTGACCTGGAGCAATTAGATGATTTGGTTACTAGTGTTTTAAGAAAAAATTTAAATAAATAAAGTTATGAAATTTCATATTCTTCCTTAAGTTGACGAATAACGTTTTTAACTGTTTGTATTTCATTTATAGTTCTTACCCCTTGTCCTGCAGACCATATATCAAACCATGCTTTTGATTTCACTGTACTATCAAATTTTTTATTTTCAGAAACATCCATACTCTTTGGGTCTATTCCTTCTTTGATAATAGATTTAGTTAGGTAATTAGCTGCAACACCAGTGAAATAGTCTGAGGTAATAATATCAGCTTCAGTTGAGTTTATTATCATTGTTTTATATTCATGGGATGCAAGACTTTCTTTTGTTGCTATAAATTTAGTACCCATATACGCAAAATTAGCTCCTAGGATTTGTACTGCCCTTATCCCGGCCCCATTGACTATACCTCCACCTAATACGATTGGCCCTTTGAAAAATGAACGGACAGCTGGGACAAAAGAGAATGCTGTTAAAGAGCCAGTATGGCCTCCAGCTCCTGAAGAAATAAGAACAAGACCATCTGCACCAGCTTGAAGGGCCTTTTTTGCATATTCAACAGAACTTACATCTGCAAATACCATTCCACCATAATCATGGACTTGTCTAGTAACTCTCGCGGGAGAACCTAGAGCAGTAATTACAATCTCAGGCTTATAATTCTTTATAAGATTAAGATCATCTTCAAATCTCTTAGAAGAAGAGTGTACAACAATATTTACGGCCCAAGGAGGAGAATGCATAGGTTTTTGTTTATAGTAAACCTGAAGAGCGGACGTAATAGTCTCAAACCAATTCTCTAATTCAGTTAAAGTTTTAGCATTGCTTGTTGGTAGTACGCCTACTACACCAGATTTGCATGCAGATACAACTAGCTGTGGACTAGTAACTAAATACATGGGTGCTACAAATACAGGTATGGATATTCTTTTGTTAATTGACTTTATTTTATCATTAATATTCATACGCCTACTTATAACTACAATCTATTTATAAAAACAAATACTACACCTGTGTTAACATACTTTTTCTCAGATATAATCTGCTTGGTTTTAAAAGTAGATACGCCAGCTTTGAGTGTTTTAGTGATTTTATATGAAATTTCAAACTTTTTTTGTCTTACTCTTTCTCTAAGATTATTTGTGTTTATACTTTTTACATTGCCATTAAATAGAGAGCCCCCTAATCCAAATGCACCAAAATTATAGTTTAACGCTAATGAAGAAAACCTTGTTCTTGATTCATTATTTAGTTTCTTAAAAATATGCGCCCCTCCAAAAACAAAATTTCCTAACTTAAATTTAGTGCTAACGTTCCAGGCTAAGTTATTAAAGTTTGTTTCTATATCGTCACTTTTAAAAAAACCTGAGGTAACTGAGTAGGTATTTCCTCTTTCATATTTTTTCCAGTTTAAGGTTATTTCATACCCATTTTTGTAAAGTTTAGGAAAATTCAAAAAAGACTTGGAATTACTAAAGTTTCCTGGAAAGTAATTAATACCAACCTTAAAGCCATTTAGCTCTTTTGTTGAATAACCAACATTAAAGGAATCACCAATAAAACCTCTGAATGATAAAATATCCATTAAGTCTGTTGATAACTCTGAGCGAGAAAGTATTCCAATAACCTCATCGTCTGCTATTAGCTGCTTTGGAGGCTCTAAGGTTAAATCATAATTGAAGCCTGAAGACCTTCCAAGATGTATTAAGCCTATAGAATTTATAATATTAAGATAATTTTTACCAAAATAGGGGCTTATTTTTCTCTTCATATATGAGTTTTTAGCTTTAATCTCTGACCAGATATTAACCTGAATTTTATTATTAAATTGCAAATGCCCTTTTAAGCCAAAGTCAGAAATAACAGAAAAGTGTTCTAGTCCATCCGCATAGGCACTTTGATAATCATTATGAGTAATATACTCTTCTATTTTTCCACTAATTTGTAAGTTTAAAGGTTCCGACCGAACGTAAGTATGGTAAGAAAAGGTCAATGAAATACTAATTATAAGAATTTGTAATATTTTATTGGTAAAAATTAAATTCATAATTTGTAGTTTTGTTTTAATTATATAAAATAACCCGCCAGGGAGCATAATTATATGAAGTTTAATTCTTTTATTTCTAAATTTATATCTTTTTCTAGCATGATTTTTATTCTTTCATCTTGTTCAGGAAATAATGAAAATAATGCCTATCGCACATCTCCAGAATATGATTCTAATGAATTTTCCGTCACAAAAGATTCAGGAATTACTCTCCTGGGTTTTGGAAAGGGCGACTCTGATGGAACAGATGGTGCGGTAGCAGTTAATGCTTTTTTATGGAGGGCAGCCCTAGATACTATATCTTTCATGCCCCT
>NZGX01000022.1 GCA_002691085.1 Rhodospirillaceae bacterium
TTAAATATTGGTCATTTTATAATTGGTGAGTCTATATATATAGGTCTAGGTAATGCAATAAAAAAAATGCGAAATTTAATTGATCACTAGTATCAATTTGAATTGTGAGGAAAATTTGTTTGTTGGTATAGGAAATGATTTAATTGATATTAGAAGAATAGGAAGAGTGCTGGAAAAATATAATAAAAGATTCTTAAATAGAATTTTTACTGAAGAGGAGTTGCGCAAAGCAGAATCAAGAAAAAAATCTAATAAATTATATATTTCAACTCTTGCCAAGAGATTTGCTGCAAAAGAAGCTACTGCAAAAGCTTTAGGCACAGGATTTAGAAACGGTGTATTTTGGAGAGATATAGGTGTATTAAATTTATCATCTGGAAAACCAACAATTAAAATGATTGGAGGGGCTAAAAAACAACTTAATAGTCTAATTTCAGAACAATACTTGCCTGTAATAGACCTGACAATGACAGATGAGTATCCATATGCTGAAGCGTTTGTTATTATTAGTGCCGTGACCAAAGAAAATTATACATATTAAAAAATATTGGTGATTGTATGAAGAATAAGAAAAAAGAAAGTTTTTTTGAAACTATAAAAACAATTATTTCTGCAGTGATACTTGCATTGATTATAAGAACCTTTGCTTTTGAGCCGTTCAATATTCCATCTGGGTCAATGCTCCCAACACTTTTAGTTGGTGATTACTTATTTGTTTCAAAATATTCCTATGGTTATAGTAAACACTCATTTCCTTTAAGTTTTTTACCAATTTCTGGTAGATACTTTTTCTCCGAGCCAAAAAGAGGTGATGTTGCTGTCTTCAAATTACCAAGTGATAATAAAACAGATTACATAAAACGAATAATTGGCTTACCAGGTGACAAAATACAGTTGCAAAATGGACGTTTACTTATCAATGAGAAAATTGTTTCTAGGGAAAGAGTAGAAGACTTTATCGATGATAAATCTTATGGAATCAGAACTAAACAATACATAGAGTTATTACCAAATAATTATAATCATAATATTATAGAATTTAGTGATAATAATCTTTTTGATAATACGAGAGAATATATTGTTCCAAAAGAGCATTTTTTTATGATGGGAGATAATAGAGATAATTCTGAAGATAGTAGAAGTCAAGTAGGGTTTGTACCTAAAGAAAACTTAGTTGGAAGAGCAGAGATCTTATTTTTTTCAACCAATGGTAATGCTTCTATTTTTGAATTTTGGAAGTGGCATAAAGCAATAAGGTTTGATCGTATTTTTGACAATATAGAATAAGAGCTAAAATGAAAAATTTATCAGAGCTTGAAAAAAATATTAATTATACATTCAAGGATAGAAAATTTTTACATCTTGCTATGACGCACAGTAGCTCTTCAAAAAAGAGTAAAAATAATGAAAGACTGGAATTCCTAGGAGATAGAGTTTTAGCTTTAGTTATTGCAAAGTTAATATATGATTTATATGAAGATGATGATGAAGGAGATTTAGCTCATAGACTGTCTTTCCTAGTCAGCAAAGACAGTTTGTATTCTGTTGCAAAATTAATAAGTTTAGATGATTTTGTGATTAGTAATGAAAAGAAACTTAATATTTCTATTTTAGCCGATGCATGTGAAGCACTAATTGCTTCTGTATACTTAGATGGTGGCATAAAAAGTTCTGAAGCTTTAATCAGATATCTTTGGAGTCAATTATTGAGAGGTGTTAAAGAACCTCCAAAGCATATTAAAAGTCGACTCCAGGAATGGGCCTTGAGAAATCAACTTAAAGAACCATCCTATGAGTTAATTCGAACAAATGGTCCTCCTCATTCACCTATCTTTACTGTTTCTATTCATGTGGATGGTTTTTCTAAAATTACTGCACAGGGCAAAAGTATAAAAAATGCAGAGCAAAATGTAGCAAAAAAATTTATGGATTCCTTAAATGAAGGATCTTAAAACTAGATGCGGCTATATTTTACTATTAGGTCCAGTAAATGCAGGTAAGTCTACTCTTGTAAATGAGCTTGCTGGTAATAAAGTTTCAATTGTTTCACCAAAAATTCATACTACTAGGGCAATAATTAAGGGAATATACACAGATAAAAAAAATCAGATTGTATTTATAGATACACCAGGAATTATTAATGATCCAAAAAAGAAGTTAGAAAAAGCCTTAGTTATTACAACATATAATTCTATAAGGGATGTAGATGCATGCCTCTTTGTAGTTGACTCAAGTATTCCTGAGGAAAAAAATTTAGATTATTTAAATATAATTAGTAATAAAGCTAACTTAGTATCAACACCAACCTTTTTAGTATTAAATAAGGTAGATAAGGTTAAAAAAGAAAAATTACTTGTGGTTTCAAGTAAATTAAATAAAAAATTTAATTTCCAAAATACCTTTATGGTTTCAGCTTTAAAGAAAGATGGTACGAATGATTTATTAACTTATCTTTCAAATATAATTCCAACTGGAGAGTGGTTATTTAATAAAGATGATATAGTTGATTTACCTGAAAGATTATATACTGCAGAAATAACTCGTGAAAAAATCTTTTATAATCTTAGAAATGAACTTCCATATAGTTGCACAGTTGAAACAGAAAATTGGGTAAATAACAGTGATGGTTCTATAAAAATTGAACAAATTATATATGTATCTAGATCAAATCATAAGGGTATAGTAATTGGAAATGGTGGTAGTAATTTAAAAAAAATAGGTGAAGAGTCTCGAAAAGATCTTGAAAGAATATTTGATAGAAAGATTCATTTGTATCTGTATGTTAAAGTTGATCCAAATTGGAGCCAAAAACCAGAATATTATAAAACCTGGGGCATTAACTGTACTCAGAGTAAGAGTTAGAGTTAGATATGGCCATTGAATGGGATGATATTGGTATAATCATTTCTTCACGTCATTATGGAGAATCTGATATTATTCTTCATGTTTTAACTCAATATCACGGAGCTCACTATGGTCTTGTTAAAGGTGGGGCAAGTAGGAAAAGAAGAGCTGAATTTCAAATTGGTAATCTAATTAATTTAAAGTGGAAAGCCAGAATATTAGATAATTTAGGTACTTACACATGTAATTTAGAATATTCTTTTTCTGCCAATTTCCTTGATAATTCTATTATCATATTACAAATTTTAACACTATGTTCTGTTGCTAATACAGTTCTTACTGAAAGGGAGCGTTGTGATTATATTTTTACGCAAGCTTATCATTTATTAAAAAACTTAGATGATAATTATTGGGTATCACATTATGCAAAATGGGAACTAAATATTCTTAGTCACCTTGGGTTTGGATTATCACTTGATAAGTGTGCGCTTACAGGAATCAAAGAAGGATTGGTATATGTTTCTCCTAAATCTGGGCGGGCAGTCTCAAAAAAAATAGGACAGCCATATAGTAAAAAACTTCTAACATTACCATCATTTCTATATAATGAGAATATTAATCAACCATCTGTAAAAGATATGATCTATGCTATGGATTTGACAGAGTATTTTCTATTAAGACATGTTTATGAATCCAATATAAATAAAATTCCTAATGCACGTAAAAGACTAAGAACTAATATGATTGAAAAGTTAGAGAGTAATTGAATGAAAAATAAGAACTTAAATAAATATAATGAAAATATTATTGAGACAACTTTTTCTGATGCTCTTTCAGAACGTTATTTGTCATATGCAATGTCTACTATTGTATCAAGATCTTTACCAGACGTTAGAGATGGCCTAAAGCCTGTTCATAGAAGACTTCTTTTTGCGATGAGAGAGTTAAAGCTAAATCCTGAACAAGGTTTTAAAAAGTGCGCAAGAGTAGTAGGTGATGTTATAGGTAAGTATCATCCGCATGGTGATACTGCTGTTTATGATGCTATGGTTAGGTTAGCACAAGATTTTGCAATTAGATATCCTTTAGTTGAAGGGCAGGGTAACTTTGGAAGTATCGATGGAGATAACCCAGCCGCTATGAGGTATACTGAAGCTCGATTAACTAGTTATGCTCTTATATTAATGGATGGACTTGAAGAAGGAGGATCCGACTTTCTTCCAACTTATGATGGTGAGTATACTGAACCAAAAGTAATGCCTGCCGGAGTTCTAAACCTTCTCGCCAATGGTGCCAGTGGAATTGCAGTTGGAATGGCAACAAATATACCTCCACACAATTTATCTGAAATTTCTGACGCTTTAATTCATATGTGTAAGATACGTCAAAAATATCCTAATCGTAATTATACAAAGGGTAGACCAGAAATACTCGACTCAACACTGAGTAAATATATTAAGGGGCCTGATTTCCCAACCGGTGGTGTAATTGTTGAAGATAATAGAAATATTATTGAATCTTACAAATCTGGCAGAGGTGTCTTTAGATTGCGTGCTAGGTGGGATATAGAAAAAAGAGGAAGAGGAAAATTTGTTGTTATTATAAGAGAGATTCCTTTTCAAGTATCTAAATCTAAAATTATTTCTAGAATTGCAGAATTAATGGAAGCAAAAAAATTACCTTTTTTAAATGATATCTTTGATGAGTCCGATGAAGATATTCGGATAGTTTTAGAACCTAAGGTTAAAATTTCTGATGTTGATATATTTATGGAACAGATATTTAAACAAACAGATCTTGAATCCAGATTTTCCATGAATATGAATGTTTTATGTGATGATGGAGTTCCTAGGGTATTAAATTTAAGAGAGATATTACAATCATACCTAAATCATAGGCAAAAAGTTTTAATTTCTAAATCAAATTTCAGGTTAAATAATATAAAAAGAAGGATACAGATTCTTAAAGGATATTTAATTGTTTATTTAAATATGGATCAAGTTATAAAAATCATAAGGGAAAAAGATAATCCTAAAAGTATATTAATAAAAAAATATAAATTAGATGATATTCAAGCAGAGTCTATTCTTAATATGAGACTGAGGGCTCTTAGAAAATTAGAAGAACAAAAAATAAAAAAAGAGTATAAAAACCTAGCTGAAGAAGAAAAGAACCTCAACAGTTTAATAAGATTCAAGAAGAAGCAATGGAATGCTATTGAAGTTGAAATTAAACAAATACAGAAAGAGTTTTCTTCGTCTACATTTTTAGGACAAAGAAAAACATTAATATCTGATCCACCTAAGGAAATATTTGTTCCGATTGACGTACTTGTAGAAAAAGAGCCTGTAACGTTAGTTTTATCTGAAAAAGGTTGGGTTAGATCATTAAAGGGGCACAAAGATGATATATCTGATCTTAAATTTAAAGAAGGTGATAATTGGAGCTTCTTTTTAAACGCAATGAGTGTTGATAATATTTTATTTTTTTCTTCTAATGGAAGATCATATGTTTTATCAGCTGATAAGATCTCACAAAAAAGAGGTTTTGGCGAACCTATATCTTTATTTTTTGATTTACCAAGTGATGCTAAAATTATTGAAATGAAAATTTTAGAACCATCTAGTAATCTTATTGTAGCATCAAATGCTGGAAGAGGATTTATAGTTAACGAGAATATCTTAAATGCACAAACTAAAACTGGAAAACAAATTTTATCTTTGAGTGATAAAGAAGAGGCAACTGTATGTTATCCTATTTTTGATGATGATGATCATGTTGCGGTAGTTGGCAATAATAGAAAATTATTAATTTTTAAAATTAACGATTTGCCACGATTAAATAAGGGAAGAGGAGTGATAATGCAAAGATATAATAAAGGCTTTCTATCAGATCTATGCTCTTTCAAGAAATCAGAGGGATTATCATGGAGAATTGGAAATAAGAAAAGAACGGAATTAAAAATATCTACCTGGATTGGTAAGAGGGCGCAGGCAGGAAAATTAGCTCCTAAGGGTTTTTCAAATAAGAATAAATTTAGATAAAATTAAATCAATCTAGTCCATCCGTTCGCAGATAATTTTTCAAGTGGTTTGAATTTTTTTTTGTAATCCATTTTAGCACTCCCTTTAATTAAATATCCAAGATAGAGATATGGTAATTTAAGTCGTTTTGCTTTTTCAATAAGCCATAAAATAGTATAAGTTCCTAATCCAAGTTTCGAATACTTAGTTGAAAAAAAACTATATACTGCTGATAATCCATCTGAAGTTCTATCGGTTAGACATACAGCTACTAATTCTCCAGAATTTAGTCTGTATTCTATTATATATGTATCTATTGGAGTATCTTCAATCATAGCTGTATATTCATAAAGGCCCATATTGGACATGTCACTACCATCATGACGTGATAATTGATAATCTTTAAAAACTTTATATTGTTCGATTGTTGCCTGAGGAGGAAGGGCCTGACTTTCTATTTTTGAGTTGAGTTTCCAGTTTCTTTTAAAACTTTTATTTAATTGGAATTCTTTTACAACTACTCTTACAGGAATACATTCATTGCATTTATTACAAATTGGTGCATAGGCAATTGAGTGACTTCTTCTGAAACCATTTTGTGCAAGTTTCTCATGTAAAATATCAGAATCTGGACCTTTTAAATGAGCGATTAATTTCCGTTCAATTTTATTATCCAAATATGGACAAGGGGAGTTCTGTGTAGTGTAAAGAAACAACGGTTTTTTTTTATTAATCTGTTTCATGGAATTTTTGTCATAAAAATGTTAATATATTATTAGTTATAGAAATAATTAATGGATATAAAATTGGAAAGAATATTTAATTTTCAAACTATTAATGGAATTAAACCCTATGCAATTGATGAATTAGATAATTTATATAAAAAAAATGATTATGTAAATTTAATTAATAAAATAAAATTACTAATATCATCGATATAATNAAAATAATCAATTATACCTAAAGGTTAATGATTATGATAATTCAATTAATTATTTTAAAGAGGGTATTAAGATTGAACCAAAAAGTTTACAGCATTTGATAATATAGGAAATATACTAATAACACTTCATGAATATCAAGATGCTACGATAAGAAAATATAAGAGCGCTTCAGTTATTGGTGAAATATATTTAACTGAATCTATTCTTTAACTTCTAGGATTAATTTGTGACACTTACTCCCAAAGCTAAACAGAAACTTATAAATATTCTTGAAATCTTTCAAAAAGGGCAAGTTCAGCTTGCTTTAGAAGAGATTAATAAATTATATGATTTATTTCCTAATTCTGATATTTTAAATAATAACTATGGGGTAATTCTAAGTAAGATTAATAAAGAAGAAGATGCAATAAATTTCTTTAATAAGGCTATAAATATAAATGATAAATATGTATCAGCATATAACAATCTAGGAAACTTGTTATCCAAAAGAGGAAAGACTGAAGATGCAATATTTCTATTTAAAAAAGCTGTCCAGATAGACAAGACTAATGAGGATATTCTTTACAGTATAGCAATTAATTTGAGTTTGATGCAAAAATATCATGAATCAATAATATACTTTAATAAAATTATAAGTTTAAACCAAAATAATCCTGAAGTTTATAACGACCTTGGGACAGTTTATTTTTCAATGGGTAAAAATCAAGAAGCATTAGAAAATTTTTTAAAATCTGTGGATTTAAATTCTACTTATGCTGAAGCGCAATGTAATACAGGATTAGCTTTAAATATACTTAATAGAAATCATGAAGCGATTCCATATTTTAAAACTGCTATTTTATTATCGCCTAAGTTTCCTGATGCACTTCATGGATTAGCATCTTGTTATAATTCTATAGGTAATAAAGATATGGCCTTATTGTATTTTAAAAAAGTTTTGCAATTACTACCTGACCATACTATTGCTAAACATATGGTTAACTCTTTGAGCGGTAATATTCCTAAAGAGTCACCAGAAGATTATGTGACTCTTTTATTTGACAAATATTCAGATAATTTTGACAATGATTTAGTCAATAATTTAAAATATAGTATACCATCAAAATTGAGATTATTAGTTGATAGTATTAATAAAGAATCAAATACCTTTAAAAAAGCTGTTGATTTGGGTTGTGGAACTGGTTTATGCGGAGAAAGTTTTAAAAATATTGTCACAGAGATAATTGGTATTGATTTATCCTCAAAAATGTTATTAAAAGCCTCGGAAAAATCTATTTATGATTTTTTAATACATGATGGTATTGTAAATGGATTAAGGTCAATAAAAGAAAATCAAGACTTATTTATTAGTGCAGATGTATTTATTTATATTGGGAAATTAGATGATTTGTTTTTTGAAGTAATATCAAAGTCAAACAAAGATTCAATTTTTGTTTTTTCTATAGAATTAACTGATCGCGATAATTTTATATTACAGGATAGTGGTCGATATGCTCACTCACATAATTATATCATATATTTAGCTAATAGATATCATTTTACTATTGAGTCAAATTCAAACGTAGGAATACGAAAGGAAAAGGGAGAATGGATCCCTGGGAGTATTTATGCTTTAAGGTATATAGGTTAATGAGTAAAATTTATATAAAAAAATTTATAATATCTAAGGATGATATCGATGTGAATCTTCATTTAAGGGACTCAACATATGTAGATTATGCAAATAAAACAAAGTGGGCTTATTTTAGAGAAAATGGAATCTTAGATGAATTTAAAAAAGAAAAAATAGGCCCTATTGTTTTTGAGATGAATATTCAATACAAAAAAGAAATATTTTTAAATGAGGAAATTACTATTACTTTATGGTTTGATTATATATCTGAAGATTTTAGAAAATGGCGTTTAACAAGTGAAATATTTAATAAAGATGGAGATCTTTCAGCAGTCATTAAAAACTTTGGTTCTTTTATTCATTTAGAAAGAAGAAAAGTAGTGTCAGCTCCTATTACAGTTCAAGCTACTATTAGCAAATTATTAAAGAATATTTAGATAATAGTAATTTTACTGATTTCAATCATAGCCTCGTGATTTTTTCCAAATGCTACTATGGCAATCGATTTTATAGATGAAGGTTTTATTTTATCTCTAAGAAAAGCACTGGACCTTTTAAAATCTGACAAATTTATTTCAACTGAAGTCCAAGTATCGGTTGCATAAAATTTCTTAGAATAATACTGCCAGGGTAATATTGTACCTCTAGTTCTTATATGTATGTAATAATACTCGTTATTACCTTTTGCATCTATAATAATTTTACTTACGTTACCATTAACCTTATTTTTAATCCTATGTCTAAATTGAATAAATCCGCCATTATTCTCAGTAGATACATTTCCTGACATTCTTATATAATTTTTTTCTGATGATAAGAACTCAATTGTACCAGTAGATTTCCCCCCCATAACTTGGTCGCTAAAAAAACTCCAATTCTCATCTTTTAACATTTTGAAATCTAGAGCCATAGAATAAGAAGAGCTTATGAATAAATAAATAAAACAAAAAAGTAATCTTATCATACATTTAACCTTGGATAGAAACTAATGATTAAATCAAAAACATTATTTTATGTATGCAAATAAACATAAATATATCGAATCTATAATATTTTATTTGTGTGCCATTGGCAAACCTAAGCTATATGTGGTATTCGATAAAATATATATGAAACATACTTTCTAAATCTTACATATTAAGAGCTAATTATGTCAAAACATACTAGTTTTTCTCATGGTGACAAAATTGCAATTGCTTGTGACCATGGAGGTTATGAACTAAAGGGTACTATTATAGATAGTCTTAAAGAATATCAATTTAAGATTATTGATTTAGGCACAGATACTACACTTTCCGTCGATTATCCAGACTATGCTCAGAAAATGAGCCATTGTATTCGTGATAAGGAGGCATCTGGAGGGGTAATTATTTGTGGAACTGGAATAGGTATAAGTATTGCGGCAAATAGATATTCTTTTATCAGGGCAGCACTTGTTCATAATGAGTTTACAGCAGAAATGGCAAGATTACATAACAATGCAAATGTTATTGCTCTTGGTGCAAGGGTAATTAATACCCAAACTGCAATAAATTGTATTAATAAATTTTTTTCTACTCAATTTGAGGGTGGTAGGCATATTAAGAGAGTTGAAAAATTAGGTAATTTAAATATTCATAGCTAAATTAGTCTAATTGAAGGGTTAAGTTTAATGACATACAATACTGATATATCTTTTTTTAATGCAACTTTATCAAGTTCTGATACTAAACTTTATGATGCATTAACCCAAGAGTTAGATAGACAAAAGAATCAGATTGAATTGATTGCATCAGAAAATATTGTTTCAAAGGCAGTTCTTGAAGCAGGTGGATCAGTTCTTACGAATAAATATGCAGAAGGTTATCCTGGTAAAAGATATTATGGTGGGTGTTCAGCAGTAGATATAGTTGAAACCTTAGCTATTGAACGTGCAAAAATACTTTTTAACGCTGATTATGTAAATGTTCAACCTCATGCAGGAGCTCAAGCTAATGAGGCAGTGTTTTTGGCTCTTTTATCTCCAGGTGATACTATACTTGGAATGTCTCTTGATGCAGGGGGGCATTTAACACATGGTGCAGCCCCAAATATATCTGGTAAGTGGTTTAACGCATCACAATACGGGGTGAACAAGCAAGATTACTTAATAAATTATGATCAGGTGTATGATTTAGCAAAAAAAAATAGACCTAAGCTAATTATTGCTGGAGGTTCTGCTTATCCTAGAATAATAAATTTTAATAAGTTTAGACAAATAGCAGATGAGGTAAACGCCTATCTTATGGTTGATATGGCACATTTTTCAGGTTTAGTTGCCTCTGGGCATTATCCAAATCCTGTTTTAATTGCAGATGTTGTAACAACAACTACTCATAAAACACTTAGAGGGCCCAGAGGTGGTATGATTTTATCAAATAATTCTAATTTATTTAAAAAACTTAATTCATCTATCTTTCCCGGTCTTCAGGGTGGTCCTTTAATGCATATAATTG